>JAECRX010000014.1 GCA_016292335.1 Candidatus Sifarchaeum subterraneum
CGGCGAGGAAAAGAATATAAAGATTTTGGATTATAAGTGACTTGCTCGCTTGTTGCTTAGATAAGACCAATCAACATTATTGCAACAACCAGAGCGTAAATAGCAATTGCCTCGATAAATACTACATAGAGCATTGTCTGTACAAACACTTCTGGTCTCTCCGCGATTGCAGCTGCTGCAGATGCACTAGCCATACCCATGCCAATTGCGGCACCAAAGCCAACGATACCCATTGCAAGTCCGGCGGCCATGGCAATTCCTACATCTCTGGGAATGATTGCACCTTCACTTGCAGGTGCTTGTGCAACAGTTGGAGCAACTGCATGAACTAATGTTGTTATTGTTATAACCACCCCTGTTATAGCCATGCTTATTAATGCAATTTGGAGTAATCTAACTCTATTCAATTTTTCACCTCCGCATATCTTCTTTTTCCTTTAATATTTGAAATAGTAACTCCATACAATTACCGCTTAGTTAGTACAATACTAATAGTTTTAGAATATCTGCTGAGTCAATTCCTTCCAATTTTCCGATCATAATTGTCTTTAAATCTTGTGTCTCAAAAAATTTTAATGTAAAAAAACAATAAATGGGACTTATCTGAAAGGGGTAATCTGCAAGTTTAGTTCTGCACTTCTTCGCGTGAAAACGGTGAAAAATGAGCTCCAAGTTCGAAATTACATCAGTAACTCCTTCTTCTCGAATCTGATTTAAGAGTGCGCCATAATAAAGAGAACGGGAGAAAATATCTAGTGCATCTCTCATATTTGCTGATTCTATAGCCTTATCGAGTTCATTTTTGAGTTTGTAGGCTACAGGTAATATAAAATCTTCTGGATTTAACCCAAGAGAAAGAGCACGCAATGTTATAAGAATATTTGTGAGATCTATTTTTTCACCAATTAGATTTTTAATCACAAAACGTTCGCGTGCCCCAAAAAACTTTTTTGTTTTCCAATTACTTGCAATTTTCCATAGATGTGTGTAAATTTGGCGATCTAATGCGGACTCCAAGAAAAATATCATGTTTGTACTTTCATACTGAGGATATGCCTTTTCCAGTGCTTCACGAGGTGTAGCATCCGAAATCTTTGAAATAAGCGAGAGAGAGAGATAATAAGGGAATACCAAAGAAGGTGCCCCACGAAGTTTATCATCCGAAATCTTTGAAATTGCTTGCTTGATAGTATCCGACTCAAGTAGTCCATGATAGTACGCCAGGGTGTGTTTGCTAACTGGTATAAGATAAGGCATTGTCTCATCGATAGAGCGGTGACTATGCATAGCACTAAGAATGCGTTTCAGATTTATAACTTCGAATGTCTTTAGGAGTGCATTAAGAAATTTAGCTTCTTCGCCAGTAACGAATCTGGAAATACTCGTGTAGACTTCAAAAAAATGCCGTTGTAAGGCCAGTTCGATTTCAACGGGAGTAAATTTTTCCTCTTCTTCTAAATATCGTCCATAATAGGTAGATAAAAAAGTATCTTGAAGTTCGTGTGTAGATTTTGCATCCAATAAGTCTTCTACTGTTTTTTTCGGAAGCATATACGAAAGCAATGCCCTGATTCGTGGGATTAGATGTAGGTAGTTCCAATTTGTCCAATTTGGCACGTTTTGATGTAGGTAGATCCAATTTGGCACGTTGTATTCACCTAAGAAACGTTAAATAGAACTGGAAGGTATCTGCGTGAATTTTCGTTCTGTTTTAAAAGGCACAAAATCCTTCCCAGTACCCAAGTAAAACTTACTGAACCACTCAACCCAATGCAACCTTAACGTATGCACAAAAGCTAATAGACCTTCCATTATTCCAACAACTACGGTCCCCAGGATGATGCCCATAAGGTGATAAGGTACCCCAAAGTTCAAATTTATCAGAATAAGGCTGCTTAGGACTCCGTGAATGGCATTAAGGGCTAAAATTCGCCCATAACTGATTGTATTAGCTAATAGCGATAAGACGTATTCAACTCCCTCTATACAACCTTCTCCGCCTTTCTCGACTATAACGCCCATCATCAGGATTATCAAAGGCACAACGACTAGCACAACTAACTGGAAGGAATTAGACATCAATCGATCGATATTGATACTAAACCTTGTCTTTTCCATTGTGTTATACACAACATAAAGGGCTCCCCAATACAGCCATATTAACATAAGTGGCACAGTAAAGGCCTCTAGGATATGCCCATCTTTTAGAAGGAGAATGAATCGTAATATCAACCCCAGTGTAATGTGAAGCGCGGCAACAACAAAAGATAGGATCAATAATCCCATAATAGGAGCAAGTTCAAAGCCGAAGATATGGACTGTCCCGTGACCCATTGGATTGAACCAAAAGGTGGGGTTATGTTCTTGAAGTATTTCTCCAAAAACTGTTTCAGGGTGTGCGGGATGCGTTGCACTACCAAAATGGTCACCAAATACAGATCCAAAAACAAACCCCCAAAATACTGAGGAGATACCACATAAAAGCAGTAATTCGGCACCTTTAGTGAAATAATCTACAAACTCATTTACAGAAATCTTCTTTCGCTTTGCATATAACGCAAGGATGCTACATATAGTTAATACAGCTCCATGGCCGACATCGGCAAACATCATTCCAAAAATCAATGGGAATGTAAAGAGCATAAAAAGTGCAGGGTCTAATTCGGAGTATGCTGGAGTCCCGTAAGACTTGACGAGATTTGCAAGAGGTGCAAAAAAGCCTGTATGTTCTATATCCGTTGGGAACTCCTCTTCTTTGAATTTAGGATGCTTAAATTCTGCAGCACCTTGGTGGGCGGTAATAACTTCGATTATATTCTTTTGTTTTGATTTTGGAGCCCAACCCCACATAATAGTTGTGTCGTAAGGTGTTTCCTTAAAATATTTGGTGATCTCCATGTTCTTTTTCTCAATCATTAAGAGTTCTTCTGCAGCTAGCAATTCGAGTCCATATGATTCTTTAATTTCTGAGAGTTGTTCCTCATATGCTGCATATTTTTCTTTACGTTCTTCGAGGCCTTCTGAACTTAATGAGCGTTCATCCTTATCCATAATAAAACTAGTATCGAGTTCCTTAAATCCATAGACCCCAAGAACTCTTCGCATTGCATCCGTATATTCGTTCAAACTGGTTGTTAAGATGAAGCTTTCGTATTCATCTACTTTATGTGGATCAAAATAGCAAAGACCATCGGTCACTTCATATATTTTCCATTTGATTTGAGGAATAAATTCTGTCTCAACGTATCCAATGACTGTTGTGAAATATTCTCCTTTTCCTAAACCCTCCATCTGAGTAATATCTATTCCAAGATGTTCGGTAAGTTCGATAATTTTCTCTATTTTTGTTTTTTTCTTGCGAAGATCTATGACTACATCTTCTGTCCTCTGAAGCAAATTTCGTGTAAAATTAAGTATATTTTCAAGCTTTGTATCATCAACTTGCACTTTCTTTTTTGGTTCGTTTTCTTTATCAAGATCTAAAATATCAATAAGTGCTGTGACTCTGTTATGTAAATCAAAGATTTCTTCTCTGTGCTCTTGTTCTGACCTAATAATACCATGCGCTTTATGTTCCACATCTATAAATTCGACACACCCTAAATCTTGAAGTTCCTTTGTCACATCTCGCGTATACTTGGTTGGTACGGTAATCTTTGCAATTTCCATCTTTGATGGGAATAACATCGATCTTCACAGCATCCTCTTTTGTGTTTGTAAAATTTTTACATTTGTAAAAAATATCAGTTTTCGCCTTAAAAATATTCCGTGAAAGGCTTCGCTGAATCCATGGTTTTTTTCTTGTAATACCTGTAGTATGGTCGCCTTTTCTTCTGCTTGGAATTTTGAGGGGCTACTAGGGGAAACTTCCACTACATTATGCCCATACCTTGCGTGTTGAATTCCTTGATCCAAGGACGTACACGCGAAGGGTGTCCATCTACTCGCTTGGATATTTCCAGAACGTTGACCCCTTCTCGGGACAGTGGGTTTACTTGGCCCGCTTGGATAAGACCACGTCCTTCCCGTGCAGAACGGACGTTAAGGCCGCTTTTCTTCCTCACTTGGTTCCCTAGCGTAGGTGACCATTACCCACCACTCTTTCCCTCGAAAAAGTGTTCCCTGGGAGTAATTAGGGGAATCACCCTTTAAAAAATGTAATTATTTAATGTTAACTCCTCAAATTTTGCGATTTCAGATTCTGTGTAGCTTTTAATCGACTCTTCATCTTTTAATATATTCTATCCCATAATTTCTCATATGCTCATGTGTTCTACTCTAAGTTTCTTTTTCAAGAGTTTTGTAGCTCTTCCCCTTTTGCAATTCAATAACACTGTCTGAAGAAACAAAATCAATGCTTGTTCTTTTTCGAAGCTCTTCTATTGCCGATTCTACCGAGTGCCCAAGCGGCATTTCTTCGTACACTCCACTCTTTATCTTTGAGAACTTCGACTAATGGATCTATAGCTTGTTCAGAACCAATTATTCCAAGTTCTAAGGCAGCTTTTCTCCGCAAATCTTTATCTTCATCTTTTAAATCTTGGATCGATTTTGATATCTTATCTTCTACTTCAGACAAAAAAGGTTCACGCTCATACGTGAAAAATAATAAAGGTCAGAATCCTACCACAGCCTTTCACTTCTTACATAGAGTGGTAATCCACAAGTCTCACAAACATGAATCTCATTCAGTTTGTTTAAGTACTTAATTACAGTAAGCACGAAGGTTGAATGGCTCCACGTTAGGGGCGATACGGATAGAGGTTGATTGCTATATGGGTCAATCTGTTCGGCCAAAACTCCTGATTCCAAGGAATGGTTGGCAACCCATTGCAGCAACTCCACCCCCTTTTTCAGGTCTTCCTTAGATTTTGCTTTGGCAATGTAACATTCGGCCAGCCACAGTGTACAGATATGCCAAGGATTTCCGGGAACTTTCTCCAAGTCCTGGCTGACTTGGTGATAATAATCATTCTGATATCGTGCTATCCCACCCACTTCTGTCTTAATCCACAAAACGGATTCAACCGTTCTCATAGTTTCTTCAACCCTTGGGTCATCAGCAGGGAGAACTCCGAATTCGAATATTCCGTATACACTGCTATCAACGGTTTGATTTTTCAAAAAATTTCCTTTTCCATCTGTTTTGATCATCTTCAGAAATCTGCCTGTTTCTTTATTGTAAAGGTTTTTCAATATGGCATCTTTGACTTCCATCGCGGCAATTTTATATTTTTCCTCCCTTTCACGATCTCCAAATATCTGGGCAAACTTTGAAGCTGCTTGTAATCCTCCATAGACAGCCGATGTTGTGAAGGTTGAAATTCCCCGATGTTCTTCCCAAAGATCGTAGCTAGGTAAGGGAAGTTTAGTCTCTGGATCTCTGTATTTCACCATAAAGTCGGCGGCCTTACACACAAGTGGCTCGTA
>JAECRX010000122.1 GCA_016292335.1 Candidatus Sifarchaeum subterraneum
AGTTAATATACAAGGGTTATAACCAGCCTCTTTTATGATACGAGCAATATAACCAGCTACAGCGGTCTTACCAACCCTTTTTCCAGTCCCGATGACACCCAAGGAGGGTTTGCTCAAGATATCAAGATGTAATGGAGGATCAAACTGAAAATCAGATCCCTTGTAAATACAATTTTCCAAAAGAGTTGCACAAGCAAATTCAAACCTATCAACGTAATCAACAACAGGATGATCACTCAAATCAAATACTATGTCGATGTTGAATTTTTCAACAATAGTATTCAATACATTCTGAAATTTATTTTTAGAAGGGAGAAAAAAGACAGGGAGATTTAATTTTCCTTCAACTTCTTCTTGCGATCCAATTTTCTCAGTCCCACCAATGAAGAGTGCTGCAACGACATTTGATTCAATATTAAGTTTTTCTATCGCCGATTTTGTGACAGGAAGGTAATGTTCTCCATCGATTAGGACTAGGATTCTATCTTTGCCCAATTTTTTTCACATATTTTTATCATAACTCATATATTGAAGGTATCTGTCTAAGTAAATTAAACAAAAAAATTGCCTATTAAGTTTTGCGCGGGTAAATTGATAGTGGGTTTATCTAAGGTGAAAAAAATGAGTGCCCCTTTGAAAGAAGTTTTTGAGGGTTTTGGAGATCATATAGATAAATTTCGAGAAATTTTACGCGATGTAGTTAGAGGAGCTGAAATACCACACGGACTTGTCGTATCAGGATATCCTGGTTCGGGCAAAAGTACACTTCTTCGCGAATTTCAAAAGGAGGCGAAGAGAGAGCGTTTCAATATGCTTAGCTTTAAAGTACCAATGACCAATGTTTCTGAGTTCTTAATAAAGATTCGAACCGAAATTTTAGATCTTTCACCAGATACAAAAAAGAAAATACGCACAACAGCTCCACCGTTACTATCAGAAGATGAAATTATTGCAGATGATGCCCAACTTGAACAGACGAAACAAAATTTCATACAAGGATTTGATCTTCTCGACAGCGATTTTAAGAAAAGGAGATTCTTCTTATTAGTCTTCATCGACAACCTTGAAAGATTTGCTTTTAGGGAATATGTCTCAGCATTTGAGGTTATTAAAAAGATTGCTGAATGGTTTACTACAAATAAGGCAAACATACTTTTTGTTTTCGGAGTATTAAACGACTACAAGGACCTTTTAGTTTCTCCGTCACTAAACATGATGGATCTCAAAGCCTTTTCTGCTATGGAGAGCGAAACCTTAATACGGAATGTAATAAGTGAAGCAGAAGAACTAGAATTATCACGCGAAGAAACTGAACGTCTAAATATTTCTAGCGGAGGAATTCCAGCAGTATTAGTGGAAATGCTCAAGGGACTTCAAGAAAAAAGCCTTGATGAGGTCATTCACAGTTACGCTGAATCAGGTTATATTGGTTATTTAGGTTTGGATTCTAGATCAGTTAATATGCTAGAAAATATTGCATCGCTTGGAACAGGAGGAATAGTGAATATTAACCTAGTTAAATCAATGGAAGAAATCGAAACTGAAGAACTAAATGAAATTATCAATATTTTGAAAGAAAAAGGAATTATTGAAATCGATGACAATCTAATTGGAATCAATTCCAACTTAATCCTTTATGAAATTTTGAACAGAGGAATAATGAGTTTACTTGGAAAAATCGAATTATCCACTCTTGCAGATTTTCCTGATATCAAAAAACACAAAAATCTTGCATTAAGAATAATAATTTCCGCTTTAAATTCAGCAAAAAATGAAGTCAAAAACGATAACCTAAATCGAGCATTTTTACACTTTGATTTTGCTATTAAAAAACTTCTCGAAATTGATGATTTAGAAAGAGCAGCAATGGTTGGAGAAAATGCTGCTTCAATGTTTGAAGATAAAAATAGACTTGAGTATGCTAGATATTTTCTTCAACAAGCAGCCGATCAGTATGATAAAGCAGGAAATATTTGGAAGAAAAACGATTTGGCACGTAGAAGTGGCCTCATGTTTGAACGTCAAGCAGAGAATTTTGCAGAAGAAGGAGACAATTTAATTGCTCGATCCTTCTTTCGCTCTGCATTTAAACTTTTCAACGCTGCTGGAGATTCCAGTAGAGCTGAAAGATCTCGCAACAGAGCGATTGAATCGTTAACTATTCAAATCTATAAGGAAGAGTTTGAGAAACTCAAAAAAAGAGAAGAATAAGGAAAATTTCATCCAAAGGAGGATTAGGAAATGGCAGAAGAAAAATTGATCAGAAAATTGAAAGATATAGCTTCAAAGATGGAAGAAAGAGAAGAAATTCTATCAGAAAGTGAAGAAACAGTGGATAGATCATATAAAGAACTGGAAGAATCAACTGAGAACTTCAAAGATTTAGTCAAAGATTTCACAAAAGAGACACATGATCTTTCAGATACTTCTGAAAAGGAGCTTTCTGGATTTGGAGAAAGCTTTACAAGTAGCTTATCTCAAATGAATTCGTCACTTTCTTCTTCAATTGATGACAAATCTGCTCAACTAAATGAGACATTATCTCAACAAATTGACGCAGCGGGATCATCTTTGAACGAATTTTTAGAAAGATCCAAAAGTTTCACAGATTTGTTGCTCCAGGGCTGTTCGGATAAGATTGACGAATTGAGTAATCTTTTCAGAGAAAATACCCAAGAATACAATACCAATATTCAGAATACAATCACAGAGTATAGCCAAAGAATAGATTCATCCATATCAAGGATTGAAAATGACTTGAAAGCACTTGCTGACAAATCTATAAAAGACCTTGAAGCAAACCTTGACAGCAGCATGTATCCATTCATTGATGTTATGGAAAAATCAAGGGACTTAATACAACAAAGCTGTTCACAAAACCTTGAAGAAGTGAAAAAGGCTGCAAACGAAACTTATGAAGCATTAGCTACCGCTGCCAAACTTACCACAACAGAATTCGAAACTATGGCTGATGAGCAGAAGAGTGAATTCGTTGATGAGATCGGAAGTAAATTTGCAGATTTACAGATGAGTATCACACTCATGAGAGATGAAACTCGCACTCTTCTTACGGAAGCGGTAATAAAAATGAACGAAACCGCAGAAAAGATTAATACAATGGTTGTTGACTTATCTGCTAAACACTTGAGTGATATCCAAAATCTATGCGAAGTATTTGAACAAAAAATACTCCATGATAATACAAATCAAACAATTGACAAATTTGAAAAAGAGGCTGACCGCATCGAAAATGAACTGAAAAACACGTTAGACACATATTACAATAACTTCCAGAAAACGATAGAGGAAATGACCCAAGAAATTAAACAAAAAACAGATGAACAGAAAGAAACCCTAAATATCAAGGCAGAAGAGATAAAGTCTGAGTTCTATGAGTCTAAAGATAGAATTTCAGAAAATATTACCGAAGTTGCAACTGGTTCTAAAAAAGAAATTGAAGATTCATCAAATTCTTTTATTCAAACTCTTACAGATATGACAGAAAAAAGTGATGAAAAAGCTGGTGAAGCAATTTCCGCATTAAAAACAAATAATGAAGAGTGGAATGCGGAAATTTATGTAAAAGCAGCCTCTTTGAATAGTGAAATAAAAAGTGAAATTGAGAAAACGAAGGAAGAGGCAATAAGTGATGTTAATGAAATCCTAAACCAAGGGAAAAGTGATATCTCAGATTCAATTAATTCAGCTATTAATGAAACAGCTTCACTGATTAAATCAAAACAAGAAGAATTAAAGAGCAAATTTGACGAATTAGCAGACAAATTAAGAGAAATTGAGCGACAAGTGGAGGATACTTCTAAAAGAATCGATAAAACCAAAAAACCAATATCTTCAAGTATTGAAAGAGTCATTAAACTATTGGAAGATGTTGAGAAGGAACTAAAGGATATTTAAAGTTTGATAAGAAATATTTGGGGTTACCAAGTTGGCAGTCGGTTGGAAAGAAGTTCTAGACGAATTAGGGATATCTGAAGACGAGGGAGAAATTTACTCAACCTTAATTGGGTTAGGAGCTAGAACAGAGGCTGAGTTAAAAATTTACACCAAAAAATCTGCGGAAGAAGTTAAAGCAATTTTAAACACCTTGTTAGAAAAGAATCTGGTCAAAAAAGTTCCAGGAAAGGTCGATTTGTTTCTCCCCCTTGAGCCAAGACTAATTCTTGTCGGAAAAGTGGATGAATCACTGAGGCAAAGATTGGATATCGTCAAATCTGAAGCTAGGGATCACGTCGAAACGGCAACGAAAGAAGTTGATAAAAAACTGCAAGAACTTAAAGAAGAAAGATCGGAAGA
>JAECRX010000123.1 GCA_016292335.1 Candidatus Sifarchaeum subterraneum
ACTAATCATCCCCAAAAGAATCGGTAAGTGCAAGTACTTACACTTACTCACACTAATCAGTATCCCAAAGCAAACAAACTGTCAAATCACAGACACTATTTCACTTCACCGTAAATAAACACGCGCATATCTTCAATACATATATTATTCCCCCTCTTCTCGCCAAAAATGTCCGAATTTATCAACAAACCAACACTGGGACCCGAATATAACCGTAAGGACCTGCATCGCGACATAGCTGAAACTTTGGTCACAACTCGCTAAACAGAGGAAACCCCTTTATCAACACCTCTCACCGTTGTGCGATGTCCCAAAAATTAAATTGAGGCAAGTAAAACACAAAGGAGAAGAATTCAACGCCAAGGAAAGATGTCGAGAAGAACCTACGGATCAAGGCCAACGCTTCACTTCTATAATACTCTTTTAATTTTAACCCCCAAATCATCGAATACTTAGAATTCAACCTTTAACGACCTGTAGTAACAATTCCTTTAAGGATTGGTTGTCAAGTTTTTCCCTTTTTTTAAATAAAGGGCTATATGCTTTTCCAACTTGTAGTGGATCTTTATGGGAAATAAACGTCCCCCGAATTACAGGGTGTATGGTCTTCTGCTTTTTATTTCTTCTATTTCTATGATATTTCTCTACACCTATTGGATTTTTTTGTCACCATTTTTTTCACTTCCCGTAATTCACCGTTTACTGAATACAAGGACGCGAGATCCATGGGCGATTCTTGTACCAGTTTATCTCGGCCTAACATCTTTTTTGGGATTCTTAGCTAAGATAGGAAAAGAGATTACGAATACTTCAGAAAAAACACTAAATAAACTTGGAGCATATATGATGATCCTTTTTTCATTGATAGTTATTTTTATCTACACTTATTGGATGTTCTTAAAGGATCTCTATCCAGATCCCTTCTTGATCGATATTTTCGATGTAAATTGGGCAATAACGATCCCTATTTACATTGGCGTAGTTTTGGTATCGGCACTTGTTTTTAGAAATACTTTCAGATCAATGAGACCTTCTTTTGAAAAGGTTGCAATTGGTCCCCTCTTAAGTAAAGAATTAAAGGTTATTAGATCATTTCTGGAAAAAGAAGAATAGATTGAGAGGGCGGAAAAAAAAATAATTCCATATTTGTCTTGAAGATTCTCTCCTTTTTTAGAAAATTGAAAAAAAAATAATTTGAGTGCGGTTAATCGGTTATTTCGACTTTATATGTCGTTAATTTTTTCGGGAGTCGCAGAGTTAAGATTCCGCTCTTGAATTCGGCTTTCGCTTCTTCAGGATTTATACGTTCAGGCAATTTTATAAATTTATGTAGGCGCTCAAATTCTATCTCTCTCTGAGTAGTGCCCCATCTTTCCCACTTAACGGGTTTATCCAAAATTGCCATAATTTCTACATGATCTTCAACGGCATCGATCTCAATCTTTGATTTGTCTTTTACTAATGGTAAATCAACTGTGACGATTAGTTCTCCTTTGGTTTCATCGATGTGATGTAAAGGTTCAAGACATCGAGTTTCACAATTCCATGAAGGTTTGAAAGGTTCCGGAAATGATTCAAAGAACTTGTTTATGGTTTCTTCCATTCTGCGACGCATTAATTCGAAATGTTCAATTATTTTTTCAAAATCAAATTTTCTTTTGCTTATTTCACGTTTTTCAGGCAAATAGACCTCCTCCTATTCATTTAGCCATAAAACGCAGGAACTTGATATTCTCTTTCTTTTTGCATTTGATCCATTGTTCTACCTGTATCTCTCATTAAATCTCGGGTTCTAAGTCTAATTTCTTCAGCTCTTTGCAATAGTGCATCAATATCAATTTCTACATCTAGTATTGTACCAACTGCTTCAAGAATTGAGGCAGCAGCACCAGGATCTGGGTACTTCATGTGACTTTGGGCTAAAAGAGCAATGTTTATCATATCCCTTTTTTGAAAACAATGCATAAGTGCTGCATATGGGCCAATTATCATACCTTCCTCAAAGATCTCTATCTTTTTCTCATTTATGATGCTCTCCGCTTTCTCATTAGAACCTATAGCAAAAACCAATGGTTTCTCTATTTCCAATCTGTTTGGAACACCTACACCTCCAAGAGAAATTATGTAGTTGGGGTTCTTTTGCTCTAGCCAGTTCACAAGGGCTTCTGAGAGCTCGTGAATGCTATCTGGGGGAATTGGGATTTCAGAAACAATGAGCAAAAGTGGTGTATCTTTGGTGGATGCGTAGATCCTAATGGGGGGTGATGGCTTTCCTTTGTGCACTACAACGACTGGTGGGAATAAAGACGATTCCACATGTGCATATTCTCTAAGATCTTCAAAAATGGTTACCAGATGAGAAGCTGAAATAATTCCGACCAATCCTACGTCAGGGACCCCTATCAAAACATTTGGGGGCTCAGGAAAATCTATCTTTTCAATTTCGTGTATTTCAATCAATTCTTCTGTTGACAAGTTATTTCCTCCTAATGATTTCTTCTCTATTAGGTAAATAATGAATGGTCCTAATAAAAATCTTAACTTTTTTGCTAATAAGGCCCTTCCCACAGGGTGGAGATGAATTACAACATTTTTTGTATCTCTGTTGCCATAGATGTTTTTAGCTGCCCATACAGGCATTCTCTGATCTATCTTCAAGAGGGCGGTAACTTAAAAGCTTACCTATTTGTTGATGAGCAGTTCAGACTCTTTTGATACTCCAACTCATTTTGAAAACAAATATGTTGAATTGCGTAAAAGGTGTATTTTACGCAATTAGTAGTGGATATAAACTAAATATTCGTAAGTTTCTTCTAATATTGACTATTAAGATTAGCAATGTACTCATGAAGTAATATTTCATTTAAAAGCGTATTTTGAATCCTGCTGCTTTTAATCTTTCTTTGGTAGTGTCATATGGATCAAGCGTTTCTTCTTCAAGATTTTTTGTAAGTAATGGGTCGATCTCTGCAAGTTTCTGTTTTAACAACTGCCTCTCTTCTTGAGGCATAATACGTGGATCTGTCATTGCGGCAGCACGAGCATAAACCCCTTCATCCAGAAGATATTCAAGTGCTTTAAATGGGAGTTCGTAATACTCTCCTTTTGCACCAGTTCTCTGAGTAAAGCCCTCTGGGGTGGCCGCCTTTAAAGAAACTCTAACATAAATCTTTGAAAAGTTAGCTACTTTCTTTACATAATCCAAATCTGTTCCAAAAAGTATACCATTTGTTTCAAGTATGAACAAAGAATATTTTGTGGGCTCTATATATTCTAAAAGGGAAAGAAGATGCTCCTTTCCAAGTGTTGGTTCGCACCCCGAGACTCGAAGTTTGTTAACTTTAAGAAAAGACCAATATGGCGAATATGTGATGCCCTCTTCAGCAGCCTTACAGAGTCTTTGTGCAGCTTCTTTAGGTGAATAAAAATTTCCTAATTTCTCTGGAAAATCTCTTGACCTATTAGTCCAACAATACACGCAGCGCAAGCAACAACCTACTGCATATCCAGTAGCAATTCCCCTATATACAGGCACTGAATAGAAATCGACGTATTTTCTCTCTAATCCTTCTTCACCTTGTCGCGTTACTATTTTCTCAGTTTGTCTTGCTAATTCTAAAGGATCAAAAGGTACAAATCCACGAGTTAGATAACGTAGATACTCTTCCATACCCATCCCCTATAACTTCAATATGGCATTTAAATGCTAGATATATAATCAGTATGATACGTATTAAAATTATCTCATTTCTTTTCAAAGGGCGGGAATTTTATTGGTCAAAGAAAATGAAAAATTGTTGAAATTCATCCAAAAACTAACAGATAAGGATAAACATGTGCGAAGAAATACTGCAATCACACTTAGGTATGCAAGAATAAATGAATTAAGAGGAAACGAACAAGTTGTTAGTCCTCTAATCCAAGCTCTTAAAAATGAAGATTCAAATGTGCGATACAATGTTGCAAATATACTTGGAGAAATAGGTGATGAAAGAGCTGTCAAACCTTTAATTCATGCTCTTGAAGATAATAATCGATTTGTGCGATCAAGTGCTGCAGGGGCATTAGTTAAATGTTTAATATCTCAGGGAGATTCTCTAGCAGAAGAAGGAAAGACATTTAGAGAAATAATAGAAATATTCATTAGCACTCTGAAATCAATCTCCATTCAATCTGAGAATATTGACGAAATTTCTTTTTTCATTGAAGAGTTTTCCCGCGGGGTTGGCGATTTTTTTAGAGAAATGTTACCAAAAGATTTT
This sequence comes from Candidatus Sifarchaeum subterraneum, assembly GCA_016292335.1. Classification (GTDB taxonomy): domain Archaea; phylum Asgardarchaeota; class Sifarchaeia; order Sifarchaeales; family Sifarchaeaceae; genus Sifarchaeum; species Sifarchaeum subterraneum. The sequence continues at coordinate 4,263 of JAECRX010000123.1, forward strand.
AGGATGAGATTTCAAACAAGGTTGAACCAAATATACAAAACGTATTTGGAGCCTTCAGTAGCAGTTAAAGTAGCATTAGAGGAATTAATTAAAGCCTTGGAAGTTCTAGGAGAAACTAATTAGAAAACAAAATAAGAATGGCCAAAGTAAATAAAGTAGCGATTAGCCTTATCTTTCAAACAGATTTGATGCAATTAATGTAAATCAACATAATAGATGAAGGTAATCAACAGGGCACCTAAATAAAGTTTATATTTTGCCTACTTCAAAGGTACATATAAAGAGCTCTTTGTGGCACCAATGCCAGGACTTCCGTGAAGTACCTTTTTGCAAGTAGGAGCAAATTCCCCCAGATAATGACCAATTTTTTCTGGAGTTATTTCAACCTCAATAAATTCTATACCATTGTGTACTGCGATAGTGAAACCCACCATTTCAGGTAGAATTATCAAATCTCTAACATGTGTTTTAAGGACAATGTTTTTCTTCTTCTTAAGGAGCTCTCGCGCTTTTCTCATTTTTTCGAGAAATTTTTTATGGCGTGTTGGTAGTCCTCGGAGCATAGATCTTCTCTGTCTCGAAGGAAGTAGTCTAATGAATTCATCCATTGGCAGCTTTTGCAATTGTTCCAGGGTATATCCTCGGTATTGGAATTTTTTGGCTGACATTATGTTCCACCCACTTTTTAATTGAATTGGCGAATGTGACCTCTGCTCAATTCAAATATCTATAGCGAAAAAGAGCTTTAAAAATGTTGTGAAAAACTGAAAAAAATCAATTCATTCACCCTACAAGTAGGGTGGTCTTCTTCTAGCGTTGTTATAAATAAGTTTAATTTTTTTTTGATTCTGTTTTGATTTATGACTTTCATTACAATGAAAATACATAAAAAAAATTTAGTGATTAGAAGCGAATGTCAATTCGTGTTTCCAGATAGATTTGGTTGGAAAGGTGGGAAATACGTTTTGGAGGACAAAAAATGTCAAAACTTTTTGAAACCACGACCATTAACATCATGGCCTTGGCAAACCGGTTCGTACGTTCGGCCACATGGGAAGGAATGGCCAATGAAGATGGTTCCTGTACCCCCAAACTCATAGATCTGGTGGTGCAACTCGCCCAGGGCGGTGTGGGGCTGATCATCACAAGTCACACCTACGTAAGTCGGGAGGGACAGGCATCGCCTTGGCAATTAGGCGTCTATAGTGACGAACTCCTTCCAGGCCTCACCGAGATGACCGAAGCCGTGCATAAAGCGGGCGGAAAAATCGCCATGCAGATCACCCATGCAGGCTGTCATGGCGCTTTCGGACTGACTGGGCTGGAACCTTTGGGTCCATCGGTCATGGAAAACGAAAAAGGTCCGTTCTGCCGGGAAATGACGCAGGAGGAAATTCGTGAAACCATTAGAGCTTTCGGACAGGGAGCAGCTCGGGCCAAAAAAGCTGGTTTTGATGGGGTTCAAATCCATGCAGCCCACGGCTATCTGTTGAGTCAGTTTCTTTCTCCTTTTTACAACAAGAGAAAGGATGAGTATGGCGGAAGCATCGAAAACCGGGCAAAAATCGTTTTAGAAGTTTTCCAAAGCGTAAGAGCCGTGGTTGGGGATCAGTTTCCTGTTATGATCAAGATGAACTCAGAAGATTTTCTCAATGGAGGCTTTAGCGTAGAGGATATGCTTCAGGTGGCAGTAATGCTCGAAAAAGCTGGCGTTGATGCCATAGAACTGAGTGGCGGTACGAGGTATTCCGGCAAATACTTCCCCATAAGAAAGGGCAAAATCGATTCTGAAGAGAAGGAAGTTTGGTATCGAGAAGCGGCCAAACGCTATAAGGAAAAAATTAACGTCCCGTTGATGCTTGTGGGGGGAATTCGTTCTTATGGAGTGGCTGAAAAATTGGTGGAAGAGGGCATTACTGACTACATTTCATTTTGCCGTCCTCTGATCCGCGAACCTGATCTTATTAATCGATGGAAGTCAGGGGATACTAGGAAAGCGTCCTGCCTGTCGGACAATTTGTGTTACAAACCCGCACGCGAAGGGCAGGGGCTGTATTGCGTTGTGGAAGAGCAATTACGCAGCAAATGAACCTCTAATTTAAGGACTGGCAGGAGGCAGTCGAGAGCGGCTCCGATTATATGCAAAATGTGGATCAAAAAATAAGAAGATTCAATGAACTTGGCGTATGCTACTCTTTTTTTATTATTTCCTTTCAAATTATTTTTAGGTGGTGGGAGGTTTTATAACCTTCTCTTAGTTCAGGTATTTCAATAATTATGGAAATTTCCTTCGATATTTTTTGATAAGAACCCCTTATTATAAACTTATAAATCTTCAGTCCAAATATTTAATTACATTATTCGTTTCCGGATAGATTTGGCTGGAAAGATGCTACTAAATTAAGCATAAGTGATTTATGCCGTTGGTGATTGGTTGGAAGAAATACAAAAAGGATTGGAAGGTGTTATTGCAGTAGAAACAAAAATCTCTTTTATCGACGAAATAGAGGGTATTTTGGAATACAGAGGAGTTAACATAAATGATTTATCAGAACTTTCGTACGATACTGTTTCTTACCTCCTCATATATGGGAAAATTCCAAATAAAAATGCGATAGATGCCTTTTCAAAACAATTAAGAGAGGCTAGAGACATAAATGAGGCCATGATAAATGTTATTAGTATTTACAATTGCAATATAGAGGCTATGGATGCATTGCGCACAGGTGTTTCCTTTCTATCTCATTGTGATCCGGATTTGAACGACAATTCATTGGAGGCAAACTTACGGAAAGCTACGAGGCTAATAGCAAAGTTCCCAACCATTGTTGCGGCATTCTCTAGAATAAGAAATAAGCAAGCGCCCATACCTCCAGATAAAACGCTGTCCCATG
>JAECRX010000124.1 GCA_016292335.1 Candidatus Sifarchaeum subterraneum
ACAATTTTTGAAGGTAGCTGAACGTCGAAATAAGAGAAAATTTTTCGGTAAAAATCTAACAGATCTTGAGTTTCTACAATTATATTTCCGCCTACATTTTTTAAGAAAGAGGATGAAAATGATTTGGGCTGTCCATGAATGGCATACTCGACGTCAAAAAGTCTATTTATAAGATAAAATCTTTCACGATGGAAACCTCCAATGACTGTACTTCCAAAGTGGTCCTCGGGTGTGTAAGGAGAAAAATGCTTTCCTGAATAGTATGCTTCGTAATAGATATCGAACCTTAAGCCCATTTTGTCTGCTAGCCATGCTAAAGTAGCGGCAATGACGTCTTTTTGCGAATTATCATATGGTGACAAAAACAAAAGCAGCTTTTTCATGGTTATCCTCTGCTTTGGATCAAAACAATTTATTAATCTGTTAGAAACCTAGCGGATTCGGCATAATGTATTCTTATTTCTTAAAGTAGCCAACAAATTTTAAGTGCTACGCCCAGCTAGGACGATGTTTGCCGGACCATACCTTCTAAGATACGGAATTTTTGAAAGTATAGAATAAAATATCTTGAACAAACAAATGAAAAGAGTAAGAACTCTGAAAAAAGGAGGATTGAAATAGAGTCTTTCTTGGAGAAATAAAACCTGGAAACCCTCATTGTTTGACCACATAACAAGTTCCTCCATTGGGATTTCAAATGTATGCCCAGAACTAGGATCCCAAATTCTTCTTATTTCTCTTCTAGTTCCAAGAAGACTCGATAATTTCAGATCTCTCGCTATGTAAAACAGTGGAGAAGGAGTCATAGGTGCCGTAACTAAAATTTGTTTTCTAGAGACCCGGCAAATTTCATGGAGACCAATTCTTGGGTTTGGTAAATGCTCCAAAACTTCTGTGCATAACACTACATCAAAGCTTTCTTTTTTGAAGGGTAGATTTTGAACGCTGCCAACCACCCACATGGCTGATGGACATCTCTTCTTAGCCTTTTTGATATAATTGCTAGCTAAATCCAATCCAATCCAACGACCATTACATTTTGTTTGTGTTTAGAATAAAAATTTACATAGAGCCCTTCAGCGCACCCTACCTCCAGAAAAGAACCCTTCGTTAATTTCAATAATCTCATAACGATAGCCATTCTGGCTCGATGCCACCACAAATCCCACTTACTTCCACCCCATCCCTTTTCATATATTAACTGCTGATGATTCTCCTGCATCGCTTGCTTTTCGTAGAAATCTTTGAAAAATCTTGGTTTACGCGGATCGTCCGCCATTATTCATTGTACACCTTGATACTCTTGGCGGTGTGCCTAAATTCTGTTTACCAGAGGCAACCATGACAGTCGAAATTTCATCAGAAATAGGAGACGCCGCACCCGCAAGTAGTCTCTTTCTTTAATAAATTCGAATCTATTGTTCCCAGAAATTATATCTGTCTCTTTCATTAAGAACAGATTCTTAGCATCTCTAAAACCATGTGTGAGTGCATATTTAATGTGTGGCACTCTTTTGGGGTTTTCTCCCATAATTTTTGCCGTTATGATATCTGCCGAAAGTGGATTATTACTGCAGACGATCAGGTTCATTCTTTTTGGTTTTCCTTTTATCGGTCCTTCTCCTTCCAAAGCCGTAATTCCATCTATGACACTTAAATCTGGATAAAACATGCTGTTCAGGTCAAATAATACTTCAGAGACAAACGGATGAAGCCTGATTCGAAGAGGGCGATTTGCAATTAACCCATATTGATTTTTCCAAGCACCGCTAAATCGTTCAAAATTATGACGTTTCATTTTTGCAACTGATATGAAATAATCCATTGAAAGTAGAATCCTGGGAACCCTAAGACTTTTAAGAACTTTAGCTTGTGGGACGCGAACCCGAACGGTCGAGTCCTTACTTAAGTTGCATAAATGTACATTATCGTATTTTTCAGCTAATTCGTCATACCCGAGCGTTTTGAAAGTTATCTCTGGGCGAGCTAGACCATTGGACTCCACTATATAAATTTCGAAATTGCCTTTTTTTCTGTAAATGTAGTCTATGACAGCCGCAACAACTCTTACGTCGGTTGTTACTCCATCTTCAGGAGATCTTGGCGCGCAAAGATTGGGTTTGATAACTATCTTCGCATGATCTCTTGGTCTGAAACCGCCAACAAGACTTATTGTTTTTTCTAAACATTTGTTGAGTTTAAGCTTGTTAGCTTTAGCAACAGCGACTTTGTTGTTCAATTTAGTTTTCCTTCAGAACGTATCTCCTGAAATCGCCAAGTACTTTTCTACGTATCTCTTGCTGTTTTCTGCGCATTCTGATGGAGTTCTCGGAGTGACGGGGGGATACCAGTCTTCGATTATTATCCAGTCATCATAACCTACAGACCTTAAGGTTTTCACGATGAGCGGAAAGTTTATTGCTCCCTCCCCCAAGTTTAAGAAGTTTCCGTTTTTGTAGTCCTTGAAGTGTACATGGCCTATTCTGTCGCGGTAGGTGTGAATTATCTCAATCAAATCGATTCCCCCCACACTCAAACCCGTGTCAAGAGCAAGATGTACTAGGTCTGGATTGATCAATTGGAACATTTTGTCAATTTGATCCCTAGTTTGAATAGTGTAAGGATGCGGTTCAGGATGCGGATGATACGAGACTTGGACGCCATAATCGTTGCAGACTTTTCCAATTTGATTTAGCAGTTTGGCCATTTTTTGGTAATCTCTTTCCTCCATTTCCTCCTTGCTTTTGAAATAGGGATAACCTCCTCCGAAAATGAGCTTCTTGCATCCAAGTGAGGCAGTGAACTTGGCCATTTTCGGAATATGCCACCATCGCCACCAAAAGTGTCTAGGAATTCCAAGGAGGTTATAATCAACACCTCGAATATAATTTCCAAAGTTGTAGGTTGATGCCAACTCTGGTCCCTTCTCTGAAAGTATGTCAAGCACTTTGTTCTTGTCCCCTCCAAAAGGTAAGAATTCCCCTCTACTTCCCCAAATGCCGCGGCCGCAAATTATTTCAAATCCCTTGAATCCTGCCTTAGAAATAGAATCCACTATAGTTGAAAAAGACAGATTTTGCCAACCCCATCTTAATGCATGATAACCAAATTTCAATCATATCCCCTCGAAACTATTTCCTTTAAAATGACAACCCTCGGATTGTTTAAATCTTAAAGATTTCTGCTAACTGAGTATACTAATAAAAACATTTTGCCTATATTTTCTACGGAATAATCTGAACTTTTATTGATTTGGTTCTCTCTTTTTCCAATGCTACTTCAAACGCCTCTTTTATATTTTCGAGCGGAAACTTATGGGTAATTAAGGGCTTTACTTTTACCCTTCCATTGATTAATAAGTGGATTCCATCTAAGAAATCTCTTCTTTCGGAGGCCTCGGAACCTACCATTATCAGTTCCTTTTGTCTAAACTTTAGCATGTTAATTTGCTTCAGAGAAGTAAATGTGCCAATCACTATAATTCTGCCGCGCTTGTTAATTAAATTTAAGGCCTGATTGAGGGTAGAAGCAGAGCCTCCAACGCATTCAAAAGCGATGTCTACATCTTTCATCAGCCTTTTTTTTTCATGAGGGCTGATTTTAAGGGGGTTCATAACAGTGTCTGCTCCAAGCTTCTTTGCCATTTCAAGTTTAAACTCAAGGATGTCTGTAGCCAAGATTTTCTCGATCCCAAAGGATTTTGTCAATTGAAGAATCAGCAGACCCATAGTTCCTGCTCCAAAAATGGCAACGGAATGGTGTTTTTCTATTTTTGCAAGTTTAATTGCGTGTATCACACAGGCTAAGGGTTCTAGCATCGCTGCCTCTTCGTATGATAACCCTGTGGGGATTTTGACAATGTTTTTTGATGGTACTTTGACAAATTCAGAAAATACGCCTGGCCATGAGCGAATATTCTCACAGAGATTCATTAATCCCATTTTACAATATTTACATTCATGGCATGGTATGATCGGCCATGCTGTGACTCTGTCGCTTAACTTAACGTCATGCACATTTTTTCCTTTATCAAACACAAATCCGGAAAACTCATGTCCTATAATTGTTTTTGAGGGGAAAATTATTGTTTTGATTTGTTCAAATAAATCTTTAAGTGTCCCGTTCTTGCCCGAGTAAAAGTGGAGATCTGTGCCACATATTCCGATAGCTTTTGTTTTAATTAATACTTCATTTGAATCTGCTTTGGGGGTTTCTACATCTAGCACTCTGATCCTTTGAGGTCCTGAAAAGACAGCGGCTTTCAAAGATTACCATATCCGCAATTTAATTTTTGTAAGTTGCAAGCTTACGTATTGATGTTTTGAACGTGTCAGTTCTCCAAAAATACAAATGATTATTAATTACAATTTTTTCTAGGAGACTTTCTCGTAAATATCCAGATACTTCTTTGCGGCTTTATCCCAAGTGAAGTTTTCAACAATTCGTTTATGAGCCTTTTCGCCGAGTCTTCGACTTAAATCTTCATTTTCAAAAAGCATAATAATCTTATCAGCTAAGTCCTGATGGCAACCGTACTCGAATGTCATACCTGCGTCTCCAACTACCTCTTGTGGCGCTCCCCTATTAGATACGATAACGGGTTTTCCGCATGCCATTGCCTCAGCAACTACTAAACCAAAATTGTCATTAAATGACGGTAAAACGAAAACATCCGAAACCGCATAAAAGTAATTTAGGTTTTCTACATAATCGCGAAACTCTACAGATCTGTTCACGGATAATTTTTTGGCTAAGTTCACAACAAGTGGTTTGAGAAACCCAATCCCAATCATTACAAACTTTGTTTTAGGGTATCGTTGTAAAACTAGAGGAATCGCTCTGATGAAGGTGAATGGATCCTTGTATGGGTGATGCCCAAAGCGTGCAACCCATAAAACGATCCTATCATCCTTTTCGAAACCGGCATTATTCTTTTCTTTGAAGAGAAACGGATTAAAAATGTTCAAGTCTACTCCATGATAGATAACTGTGGAGTCTATTCCAAATTCTTCTTTTAGACGCTTCTTTGCATATTTAGATACCGTAACAACTTCAGAAGAATATTCGCAGATACGTGGAATCCAAGATTTTTCTTCTTCGTAGACTAAAAATTCTTTGACATCTAAGGTCTCCAATGGTTCAGGCTCCGGCACATAGTGATTCGTGTATACCATGGGAACCTTGCACTTTTCTTGTGCTCTGAGGAATATTTCAGCTTTCGAAGCCGCGTTTACATGAAGGACTCCAATACTAAGATCTCTTACTTTTTTAAGAAGCCAGTAATAGCAGGTGTATCTTTCAATAATCTTTTTCCCCTGATCGTTAGGTGTAATCCATACAGCTTTAGACAAAGGAAAGTACCTTACGTTTACGCCGTGCTTTTCTAGTTTTTTTAGTTTGGGTCTTGTAGTAAATAGATTAACGTTTACCCCCGAAGCGGCGAGAGCCTTTGTTAAATCACTAGTATAACTTGTCAAGGAGTGGGCTTGGAAAAAAACGTTCAATTCATCATCTTTCATTATTCTTCCTTCGTTCAATTAGTATCAACTAATTGGTTGTTTGGGACATTTCGTTTCCATTATCTGTTCTCCTATTAAGCGCGCGCTGCTGTTCAAATGTCAAATGCTTTTTATATTGTTAATGAAGGTGTCAATCTTATAATTAGGGTGTAGGCCCAAACTTGCTCTGAACGATCTCCCTTAACCTATGAATATTCCATCCAAAAGATGTATTAATCATATACCAGCGGAATATTTTACCATAATAATTTAACGATCGCTTTAATTTGCTTTGCATTTTTGGATTTGATTTGATTTTTTGGTTGTGAATTTGTGTGAATTCTCCTTTTTCTATAAAGGCTTCGTATTCGATAACAGATGGATCTGTCTGCCATATCTTTTTTAATTGTCTTTTGTGTGCCTTATTTTTCTTTTCCGCATCCTGAAAAAATCGCTCTAGTAGCGCTTCTCGACTGATTTTCTCTTCTTGCCAGTTCTCGGGGTGAGTTAGAAGCTGAACTCTTCTTGGAGGATCATTGAGCGCCTTGAGAAGACCTTGAAGTGGAGTCCATGCTCTAGCTGAATCGTGAACAAATACGTTTCTTCGGAAACGTGGGTGATTAGCGTTAATGTATTGTTTGATTGTTGCGAATGGATCTCTATCCCATGGTCCATGTCGCGCGATACTGTAAACTTTTCTACCCAAAAGATGTTCTAATAATTGTATTTCCATCTTTAGAGTTTTCTTCACGTCTCGACCGTAAGATCGATATTGGGAAACATGGTAATGAAGCCCAATCTCATGACCTAGCTTTGATATCTGCCTTAAAATGTTTACATTCTCCCCTTCAAGTACATTATAGGATTTACCTGAGAATAAAACAAAATATGTCGATCTTACGCCTAAATTTCTTTCTATCCAGGCCATTTTCAAGGCTGCAGCTAAGGAAATATCTATATCATGGCGGAGAATAAGATACGGAATGTTTTTGCGTGGGATCTCGCAAAACGGAACGATTTTATAGATATGAGTAAGATACTGCAAGAGCTTTACATAGCTTTTTAATGTAAAATCTTTAAGTTCATCAAACGTTGGTGCTTTCGGCAAGAGTACCCCTTCATTAAATAACCTATTTCCAATTTGGAATTTATGCGAAGTCAAGGCGCGTGCCCAGCGGGACACCGCTAAACCTCTAATTCCTCGTAAATTCTACAAAGCCTTTCTACAACGACATCTAAAGAAAAATGTTCCATTACCCATTTTCTACCTTCTCGACCGAATTTAATTCTGGTATCTTCATTGTCTAATAAATATTGTATTGCTTCTGCTAGTCTTGCAGCATTATTTGGCGGAACCAGTATTCCATTTTTGCCATCACGGACAACTTCTGGGATGCCTCCAACATTCGATGCTATCACGGGAGTTTCGCAAGATAACGCTTCTAAGATCACGATAGGCGCAGCTTCCCTAAATGATGGCAAAACAGAAATAGCCGCTTTTTGGTACCATTTTATTATATCTGCGTGATCTTGTGCACCTAAATACGTTATTTTATGTGGACCTTTTTTATTTTCATCTTCTATTCGTTTTAATATTTCCTGAAAATATTCAACATCCCAATCGGAAGGACCAATTATAACCAAATGGATTGGCTTTTCTAAATATTTCAGAGATTTCAATACAATATGCAAGCCTTTATCAAAAGCTACTCTTCCAACGAACAGTACTAGATTATCCTTTTTCTTGCCCAAGCGACGAAACAGTCTGATATCTACTGCGTTGGGTAAATATCTGATTCTGATTTGAGGTATCCCTAATTCAACCAGTTCCTTTATCATACGTTGTGAGATAGAGATGTATAAATTTGCTATACGCTTTAATATCATTCTGCTGAAGAAATATCTTTTGTAAAACTCGATTGAAAATCCATGGGAGTGGAATATCTTAGGTTTCTTGATTGTGTACGAGAAAAGGGGGAATGTTAGATCATCACCCCCGTGAAAGTGTATGATGTCATACTTTTTTAATTGATTTCTAAATCTTCCCGGAACCAAATTTATCTTTGATGTTATTTTCTCTGAATGCTCTATTGGAAGCCAGTTTAAAGCAGGAATTTTAAAGACGTTGATTCCATCAATTCTTTCTATTTTTGTCTGCCAAGATGGATTCCATTTCTGATTCATGTTAAAGGCCATAATATCCGTCTGCACTCCAGTTTCGTTTAGTTTAATCGAAAGATTTCGAATTACAGTTTCAGCACCGCCTTTAATGGGATAATAAGAAGGTGTAGCCATTAGTACCCGCATCAAGATCACCCTTCAAGTCTAACCGGGTGTTTCATACAATTCGATAATTACTCTCCTCCATCAAAGTATGGAACCATAGAGATTTGTATGACTATGCGCGCGCGCAAACTCGCTTTTTCTTCTTTTTGATCAAAAATTAAGAAATTTTCCTAGAACCTTATCTACCTTCATTCGTTTCACCGTTTTAATTCCTCGGTGATATAGTTTAGAGGTGAACCTCTTATTTACAAATCTAATGTTTAAATTTCTTCTATAGTTTGCACACAACCTAAACTTATACGGGAGACCACCTTTTAAGAAATCGTATTCTTTTATTTCCATCTGGATACATTTTTCTGTCATCTTCATGGCTATGAGATTTCCAGGGCTATACTGAGAGTAATCGGGATCAAATCCGCTTAGGCCATAATACATCTTTTGTTTGTATATATAGCAATTTGCGACTGCGATTGGTTCGTCATTGGCTGTTAAGAAATACAGAGCTAACCATCCGTTACTAGCAAAACGTTTGGCTACATCTAAACCGAAGTCGTAGATCTTTTGATTGTGAAATACCCCTGGCATGCCTTGTGATTTCCATCTTTCTTGATGCAGTTCGAAAAAAATCTTCATTGCCTCTTCAACTGAACCGAACTCATCATACCTTTTCAATTCCACTCTTTGAAAATCCTTCTTTAAATTCCTCATGCATCTTCGTAGATTGTTTCGGAATTTTTTACTTAATCCCTTCATGAAAACATCCAAAGAGTTAGGAATAGATATGTAAGGACATATGGAATGGACACCTTCTTCAAATTCGAATGTTGGAACAACCTCAGATATTTTAGGTAATAGTTTTGGGATTACGGATGTTTCTGGAATATCAAACAGGTATACAAAATCCCAATCATCATGTTCAACAAGATGATTTAAGAATAACTTTAAGCATTCCGCTTCTCTTTCTGCTAATATGAGACCTGTATAGGGTGCATTCCCTAATCCTAAAGGTTCTATCACATTATAGCCCAAGGAATCTACAAAAGTATAGCGAGACTGCCTAAGCGGAACGATAGCAACAATCTTATTTTTGTCTTCTATACATAAAATCCTCAGTCTTTTCGCTGTTCCGAAATGCTTCCAACAAGTTAATAGATATTCCCAAGTTAAATAGATGTGATTGTCTCTACTTCTTTCTAGAATCTGATTCCATCCATGTCTCAATTCAAAAAATCGACTGAAATCATTAATCTCAGTTACCGTAGGCATTTTCAATTCACCTGTCTAGCAAGAGGATGTATCTTGCACGCACAATAATTTGTCCAACAATGAACGCCCTCCTTTAATGGAAAACATTCCTATCAAAGTATTGTAATCCTTCTTTGTCTCGCCTTTGCATCTGTACAGTCTCAATTTGGATATTCCAATGAATCTTATCATGCCAATCTTTTTGAAACCTACCTTGTGGGTATATCTCAGCGCCTGAAAATTATCGGGACGAATCAAAGCGTAGGCCTTCTTGATTCCTCTCTTGTGCAGATAACTCAAAATTTTCCCCATTGCTTTAGGAGCAATCCCGAGTCCTCTGTACTCCGGAACCGTATAACCTGCATACATATATGCTGAACCGGAATTCAATCGGATTTTTCTTCCGATCTCAGTCACATATGCCTCGTTGAATGCAACCCATGTCCAATGCACGAACTCTCCGTGAATTTCTGCAACGATACATGTATTGCCAGATTCAAACATTTTTCCAACATTGGTTCTAAACTTCTTGAACTTGTCGCCGATTTTTGGAAAATCATCATCCTGAACAAGTTTCAAATCAACTTCGATCTTAGTTTCGATTTTGACGCATGATTTGGCAAGCATTTTTTCAAAAACCAGCATTATTTCCCGTTTGAAAACACTTTTGAATATTGCACCTAGTATCTGTCTTAAGCTATTGACTTTTTCACTCGTTTTCATTCTTGATCACGTTTAGATTTTTGCCTGCCCTGCTGATTTCCATTTGAAAATAACATGCGTCCATGCGCGTGCATACATATGCTCATGCAAGGTTTATGGAAAGCTATTCACGTATACTTCATTTTTTCCATTTGAGTAGATTTTGTCCATATCATCATAGAAAGGAGAAAGTTCACTGATATTCCATACGTAATTTCTTCCCATCACTATCCCCTCAACAACATTAAGCCTATTCAAGTAAACTATACCCGTATGTGGCACACTAGTAACATTAGACAATATGTTAATGTTTCCTGGATGCATCATACTGTAACTCATCAATATGCTGAGTTGAGACCATACGTCAGCGTATACTTCTGTATTCTGAATATCAACATTTTCTGAAAACCATTGAGCACTCAACACGTCCCGATCGTGAATATATCCCAGATATTGCACCCAGTACACATTCATCCGATGCATGCTTAAAGCCAAAGACCAACTTTGGCTTCCCGTCACTTCATATACAAAGCCTGTCTGAAAGAGAAAGTAAGGAATAAGCACAGTCAATAATAAAGTTGAGATAGCAAGCTCTCTTTCTTGCTTGAGTACCAACTTGGCGAGAAACTCAGCGCCCAGCACACACAATGGTGCTAAGAAAAAGAGCAATATGTGGTAAAACCTTGTCATATTCAACGTCTCGGCTAGACCTGGGACCGCCACAAGGGCGACCAAGGATGTCGTCGCTATCAAGATGAAGATGAAGTATTCTCTTTCAAACTGAATATTCTTGCGCACACGCCCCGTGATCAAACCAACAAATCCGACAACAATAAGGGATTCTGAAAGATATGCAAATGCCCTGCTGAACGTGTTCCAAATGGTTGGTGCGGCCTCCATACCCAGACCTCTCAGCACTGTTTGTCCTCTTGATGCTGGATTGAAGAATTCGCCTGTTTGTTGATATATGTAGTCCGCATAAGATACTAGACTGTCGAATGTAGCTGAATTTGAAGTGTAAAGATACCAAGAAAACATTGCAACGAAGAAGAACACAACCATGGCTACGGTAATGTTTCTACTCGGTCGTTTCATCAGAATCAAAGAAATGCAAGCGAGAGAAATAAAGAACATGAAAATTTCTGCGACCGCATAATGCGACGTTACCAAAGCAACACTAAAAATCATGAAACATATCGTCTTGTTGACAGGTTTCATTTTCTTATTCAATACGGTGAGTAAGAGCAATGCGAAGAATAACTCCGCGATCATCTGTCTGTTTAACCCTAACATTTCTGTGTAGAACGTGTCTTGTGCCATAAAGAGAAATGTTGAAATGAATGCATACTTCCGTCCTATATATTTTTGCCAGACCTGGTACAAGACTAAGGGCGTGAAGGAAAAAACCAGTGGAAACAGTATCTTAAACATCCACGTGGTGTCAATATTTAATAACTTCTGGTAAACAGTGGGAAGAACACCCACGCTTAACATTGCATTGATTCTCTGATAATCTCCACTCCCTAAGAACGGATTAGTTGAATTCCAATATGCGCTGGTTTCTGTAGTTTTGGAGATGAAGTATTCGACGTTGACATCAGACCTACTAACGAGATAGTTGGATATAAGTGAAGAATGAAAAAGAAGAGAAATAGCGATCACAGCTATAGCAAGAGGCTGAAGTCTTGGAGGCAGTATTTTCTCGAAATTAAATCCGGCAATAATCAAGAGTGCTACTGCTATTATCATGAAGAGTAAAATAACACTATTGCTGAAGGCATTTACCCAAATCGCTCCTACAACGCTAAAAACAGGAAGGCTTAGGAAGAGTAACGCCAAAAGGGGCACACTACGGGTTTTGACCTTGCCAAGATTAATGTCATCGATTCTTAGGTATGCAAGAAAAGCGCCTATAAGGATGAGGCTGTTCAGAATTATCATCAAAGGAAGCAGCGAAAGTGGCCTAGAAAAACCTAAGAGAATACTAAACTCATTTATTGAAAGTCCGGCGAGCATCAGAAATGCAACACTAAGCCCCACCGAGAAAAGGACGGTTTCCAATCCCTCAAGCTCGTCAAATTTTAGCAGCTTAATAATGAGGAATCCCGGAACAAAGGTGAAATAGATGAATCCACCAATCTGCCTAGCAACCGGAACATCGAAGAACACCAAGACGCATGTTATAAACTGCAATAATAATGTAATCACCAGAAAATCTCTTGGATTCCATTCAGTCAGCATTGAATTCACCCAGCAAAAACCCGATCTTTGCATGCTTGGAATGATACATTTAGAGTTTGTTTGCTAGACGTGTTCTTATATAGCTTATCGTACGACAAAAGATTTATTAGGCCTTAAACTGCTTGTATAGGTGAAGAGCATATGAACAGAAACATGAAACCAGTCCAAAATCCTTTTACTCATAGGATACCCGTGATTAAACTGGTTGTAAAGGAATTGGAAAGTTCAAAGTTTTACGCAACACTCTTAGCTGTGATAATACTTGTAGGATTTTTCAGTCTCTCTCCTGCGATTTCACAATTAATGAATGATGTTATCCTGAGAATCACTGGCAAAATAGCAACTGAAATTCCATACGTGGTCGCAAATAGTGGTTCTGCGACGGACATTCAGACGGCAGTAAATGAAGCCGCGGCTTTTCCCAATGATATTGGTAATGTATACATTCCTAATGGAACTCATAACTTTGTAGAAGTGGGAGAACCTTGGATGACTGTTAATGTTCCTGCTGGAATAAACCTTTTTGGAGCGCCAACAGAGAGGACAAGTGGTCTTCCCGAACCAACTTATGGAATGAGTCCAAATGACCAAGTAGTAGATTGGAAAACCGTCCTTGTTATGCCTTATGATGTACCTGGCTCTTGGACAAACTTTCCTGTCTGGTTTACTATTATCGGTAACTCCGACCCGACTATTCACACGAGAATGAGTGATATAAAACTTGTAGGTTATAGAACCATCGACCCTACTTCAACAACAATCCATCGTGGAATCA
>JAECRX010000015.1 GCA_016292335.1 Candidatus Sifarchaeum subterraneum
ATCAGGGATGGGCGTCGCAAGTAGCCAATTTACTCTTTCTTTATAAATCTGTCCTGCAGACCGTTCTGAAGCCATAATGGCCTCTATATCAAACCAGTTATGCCCATCTAACATTTGGATAAATCTTTGACCAACCATACCGGTGCATCCAAGAATTGCAGTGCGATATTTTTTCAATTTAATTCCACCAGTTTTTACGGTAAAAGTAGCCGATTTCATCCCTTTTTTTGTTTTATACCCTCGTAAATCTTTGAATGTTTTTTCTTGTAATAGGATATTTAAATTTAGTTGTTTTTTTCAAGAAGTCCTTTTTATAATTGTAAAATAAAGGAGGTTCCAGATCTAGAGCCCGGAAAATATCATGAATTATCATTATTCCAATTGCATAAAACCTTTATTTCTGTTAATATATCTACTAAAAAGTCTACCACGAATTTTTTTATAATTGCGCTGACACCATGTCCTATCAGATAGGAATAGAAAAAGGTCTATACGCTCTGGTAGGACTTGTATTCAACATTTAATTAGTCGTTATTTTTTAATGTGTTTTCAAACTCACCGTTAGGCATGTTTACGCGCCATTTATTATTTTAAATACACCAGAAATCGTCCAGCCGCTATATTCAATTGTATTTAAGTTCTAAAAATAAGGGGGAGTTCAGTCCTTCGGCAGAATTCATTAAATCAAATTTAGACCAAACATTAAGTATGGATAACCTTATATATGACAATGGTATAAAGGCCTAGTTCATAGGTAAATTAAGTATAGTGAACTACAGAATTATCCAGATTATAATAGGAGGTTAAACTAATGAACAAAAATATTATTAATAAACTATTTTGGCTTTTTTGGTTTACTACAACGATATTTGCTGGTATATTGGCTGGATTTATGATTTCACACATTCTTATATTAGGTCGTTTCTTCAATTGGTATATTGAATCAGGTAATGTGGATTTATTACATGCAACTTATGCAGTTTATCGTGAAACCAATGCCTTAGAACGTCTTTTGTATAATTCTTTCCTTTTACTTCAACTTGGTTCAGGTATTATTTGGACGGTATTAGCGTTTTATTTGAAGAGAGAGAGAATTGTAGCACTAATAGCAGGGTTAGCAACTGTTTGGGTATCCATACTCTTTATTGGCACTGGAATTGGAGACGCAGAAGATGCGGTCTTATCAGGAACTGCAGATGCAAGTCTGACTCAATTATACGTGACACTTAATATACCAATTCATACGACTTTTGCAATAATTTATACTGTAAGCTTTGTGTTACTGCTATATGTTGCTTTAAAAAGGATTGACTTAGCGAAATACCCGTGAGAAAACATACCATAGAAGATCACTTACTAAAAGCCGCAAAAAACATGGGCGTTATGAGCGAAAACATTGAGGAGACTGAAAGTTCCAAAGATATCTGGAAAATCCTTGACCACAGTCACCAAAACGAAGTTTTCAAGAAGTTGAGCCAAAGTGAAAAGATGACAAAAGATATATTTCCACAGCAAGTTAACTTCGAGTTTTTCCTTCGTCTCTCAAATGCTTGTAATACTTGTTGAGAAGCGTTCTGAGTTTGACGGTACTCTCTTCAATCAATTGCTTCGGAGTAAGACCAGAATATTCTAAGAAATAGCCTAACAAGTAGCGATATTTCTTGGCTGTGGAGTCTTTGACGTTTAGAAGCCAGTCTTCAACCAGTTCGTTCTCTGTTAGGTTCAAGTGAATCAACGTATATAGTAGTATGGGCGAATTGGTATATAAAGTTTGGTAGATATTTATTGGAGAAACCTTAATTTTGTGCAATTAGAACAAATGATCCAATTGGGCACAATTCAAAATCAAAGAGAATTATGCGGGAAGTTTCTCTGAAATTTTCCTTTTCACTGGAGACTTTTTTATTTTTTGAATTTTTCGTTTTTCGGAAACCTTATTTAATCGACGGATAGAGTCCTATCGTTGATCTCCTTAATTTAGGCAGTTTCATATTTTTACGTTTTTGCCTAATTTTATCTAGACCTGTCCGAAATATATCACGAATTGCACAAAATGAAATCAGGGCTCAATCCTATTTTGAACATGATTGTTTTGTCTGCTGAATTTTGGTTATACAAAATTGGGATAAAAAGGATGGAGCGCCATAGAATTAAAAAAAAAGGGGATAAGTGGGAGAAGTGTGTATGTTACTTGTGTTGAATTGCTAGGTTGATGTCTCCAATCATTATTTTTTTCCTGCCTGCGTGTTTGCAGAAGGACGAAGCACTTTTGGTAAGCGCATCGATTTCAGACTCTAGGTACTCAACAACTTTGAGAACGGCTTCTTTAGAAACCAGTTTAGCACCAGCTTCTCCCATAAGTTGTCTAACCGGGGCAATTGCTAATCGGGCCATTTTTCTCGACCAAACCTCTTTGTTTATTAATAGAATATTCCATGACTTTTTCTTAATAGACTCTTATAGTTAAAAATTTGAGTCTATAAGTCAAGGATAATTCCTTAGATTAAAAAAAAGCCCTTTTTTATTTAAAAGGCTTTTGGTTGTTTCATGAATTAATTTATGATTGTGCCGACATGATTAGTATTTCATCGATTATTTTTTGTCCAATGAAAGGTTATACATCATATTTTAAAATCATTCATTTTTAAAAGATTATTTACTAAAATTATTTTTCAAACGATTAATAAATTCTGAATGATTTTGTATTCGGAATATTACAGAAGATTTCTAAAACTTATTTATATTTAAAGAATTTCAAGGAGATAATCGGATAATAATGAAATTAATTGTTATCCAAATATGTTTGTTAATTCTGCGTATTTGATCGCCTAAAGATCTTAAAGTAAATGCAGATAAAAATATTGATCGTTAATTTAACTCTCATGCTTTATTGTAAAGGGTTCTATAGAAACAGTCATAAGTTTTCAAACACTATTTGATTATAATAGTTGTAATCAAGATCGATAAGGAAAAACATGCCGAGACTTTTTTGAGTAATTTCCTGATTTTTCTAATATAAAAATAAGGGGGGGGATATTTTTTGGTTAAGTGTTTAGATTAGCCTTTTTGTGCTTACTCGCTATTCTGTTTCTTCCCCACCACTAAGAGTGATTTCAATCGCTGAAACATTGGATACTCCACCTTCTTCCCTGTTTATCTGTTCTGTATTTATTTTAATGTCTGAAACACCTATTTGGCCTAAAAGAAATCGATTTCTCAGAATTTCGGCTACATCTACTGCTCGCGAAATAGCACGTCCCCTTGCCTTCACGATTATCTCATCTGCTCCTCGGTTAATTAGAGTCATACATGCGAGCACATAATTCATGACGGGTTTGTTACCTACGTAAACAACGTTTTCATCAACCATTTCATCACCAACGAATCAATTGTTTTTTTGTTCGGTTTTTTCCCCTGATATTCCCCTCGTCGAAAAAAACAGAAAAGGGATAGTCACAAAAGGATGTGATATGTATTTTTATTTTTCGGTTAAAAAATGAAAATAACTAATGAGTCTTCTACAGATACTGAAAACCTATTAACTGCGATTTTATTAGCAATTAGGTCTCAAAATCAAATTTTATCGGAAATAATGAGCAAATTAGACTCTATAAATTCCTACATATTGGAGTCAGTGGGCTTTCGACCCGAACCACCCAGCAGAGGTAAGGATTAGAGAGATAATGGGAAGATTCCCAAGAAAACAAGAACCAGAGGATGAGTTTTAAATGACTCGAAAAGTTATAACGGATAAAATCAAGAAAGAGGTAATCACTCTTAAGGAGCAAGAACCTTGGCTAAGCATACGAGAGATGGCTGAGAAAGTCGAGATAAGTCACGGTAGTGTTCATAACATCTCAAGTGAGCGTAAGAAGAAGGAAGAGCCAGAATCCAAAGATAAAAAGAAAATAAATACAGACACACACACACATTTAGCGACATTTTACGACAATTTATATAAAATTAGGAAAAGAGAATATCCGCTAAATTTTTCATGAGAAAAACAGAACTTTTTATCCAAAAGTTATTGAAATAATAAAAGGACCAAGTGAAGAAAAAAATTTCTTTTCAGCTTTTTAAATTCCAAAAGGAGCAATATGGGAAACATAAATCATGTGTACATTTTCCTCGTATAATATTCCATATATACTTTTAAACTCTTTAGCGATGAGGTAATTGAACTAAAACAAGGGATTTTATTTTGTTCTAATTTTTTTCTGAATTTTTCGGTTAAGTCAAAATCTCCTAAAATCCAAACGGCGATTGGTTTAGAGGGATATTTTTTTGCTGAATTGATAATCATATCTAGATCTAAATGCTTTGTTATCTCGGTGGTAAGTAAGGTGATAAAACAACAGTCAACGTTTTCATCGCTCAATAAAGATTCCAAGGCAATTGAATAGCATTTATCAAGACCATATAGCGTTGCAGAAGGCCAAATATCCAAGGGGTTCCCAATCTTCATAGCAACACGCGGTGTAAAGATTTCATTAAGCTTTTCTTTTGTTTTTTCAGAAAACTCGACCACATTAAAACCGAGGGAAGCAGATACATCTGCAGATATAACTGCACCTCCACCAGTAATTGTAAGAAGGGCAATTCCTTTATCTTTATTAAAGTTCATAAGATTTGACCTATCAGCATAAAATGAGAAAATTTTTGCATAATCCATCAATTCATCATAATCGTATGCTTGAATCATTCTTGCTTGTTTTACTGTTGCATCAAAGATATCGTTATTTACTGCAAGGCTTGCTGTATGACTTAGAGATGCCTTCTCACCAGCTTTGGTTCTACCTGCTTTCAAAACAATGATTGGTTTTTTCTTCTCAAAAGCTTTTTTCGCCAATGAAAGGAAGGATCGTCCCTCAGAAATTCCTTCCAAATACAAGGCTATTACATCTGAGTTATCGTCGTCTAGAAAATATTCAATGATCTCTATTTCATTAACATCACATTTATTACCAAGACCACAGATTTTACTTACTCCAAAATATTCTTTAGATAAGATCAAGGAAAGTATTGGACCGGAAAAAAGACCGGTTTGTGCAACGAACGAAACATTTCCTTTGGTTATATTTTTTATAGTTGAAAAAGCTGTGACTAGATTATTGTAAGCATTGGCAACACCAAGAGTATTCGGCCCTAATATTCTTATTCCGGCTTCTTTTCCTATTTTTACTATTTCTTCTTGTAATTCTTTTTCTCCAATTTCTGCAAAGCCACCAGACTCGATTAAAACACTTTTCACACCTTTTGCTGCAGCATCCTTCATTACATCTGGAATATAAATAGCTGGAATAATTACTACAACTAAATCAACTGGGTCGGGAACTGAGGAAATATTCGGAAAAGCTTTCAATCCTTCTATTTCTGTTTCATTTGGATTTATCGGAAACACTTTTCCAGGAAATCCTCCTTCTGTAAGATTTCTAAGTAAAATATTCCCAAGTTTCTCTGGATTTCGGGATGCCCCAACTATTGCAACTGTTTTTGGCTCAAAAAAAAAATTTATTCCCTCGGAAATGTCTTTATCTTTGGAATTCATGAATATCACCTGTGATGGCCATGTGGGGATTATGGGTTGAAAATTATACTGGCTGGTAAAAGCATTATATTCTAATAGAACAAGAATTGTGGTTGGCAGATTGGAAAATCGAGGCTACAGAGTTATTCTTTCTTTATTTTATCCTCTAAAAACCTCCACACATCAGGGGGGATATAATATATTTGGAGAAAGCGTTGTGCTAATGAGCAAATCATTAACACAAGTTTTTTTCACTTTGAGAGTGTTAAAGTTAAGAATATTTGCTTTACACTCTATAGAAGATATGCTTAATTTTTATGAAGAAAGGCGTTCAGGGGATTAAGCCAATTATTTAAACTCAATTAAGATTTAAAAATTAGTTTTGTGAGTAAATGAGTTAACCACCTTCAGTTCTGGTGATCAAATAGAGCTTATCGTAATCTCCAACACCACAGTCGATGAGACTATCATTATCTTGTAATTGTTGCCCCCTAAAAACCAGTAAGATAGTACTTGCAGGAATTCTTCTCTCTCGTGCAACCATTCTTTTTAGTTCACCAATAGTTGTATTTTCAGCAACATCTATGTCCGTAACTCCGCCACCGATTGCTGAAACAATCCTAACAATCATGTCTTTTGGCCTCCATTCTCTCAAGAATATATTTGATCAAACCAAGATAAATATAAAGATACTATTAATTTCATTCGATTTCTTTGTTTTTAATATTTTCCACATTTAATGAGAGGATTTGGAAAAAAATTAGAAGGAATTAAAGAGAAATATTGAAGAATTCCAATGAGTTTTCAGTTGTTTTCTTACAAATCTCTCGAAATGGAATTTTATTCAATTCAGCGATCTTTTACGTTTTCCTTTAAAAAAAGATAAAGAGGGGGGCATCGTTTTTTATATCAGATTATCTAATAGCATATTCAAGGCTATCACTTGCAAAATGATTATCCGGAAAGTACTGTATTTCATTAATACCTTGTTAATGGGTACGAAGGGGATGAATTCCAAATATCGCAAAAACAAAAGAAACTATAAAATTAAACCAAAGAGTATTGCTTGATTGCTTCAGCTATGCGGGCAGCATCTATTGTTGGTTTAACATCATGAGTGCGTATCACATGTGCACCATTCCATACAGCAATTGAAGTTGCTGAGAGTGAGCCATGAAGCCTATCAGATGGGTCTTTTAAATTAAGAATTTTCCCTAGAAAGGATTTTCTTGAAACTCCGATGTAAACTGGTCTACCCAACTCCCTCAAGAATTTAAGATTATTAATGACTGAAAAATCCCAGATATACCATTTGTACTCAGGCACTCGGAAAAAACCGATCGCCGGATCAACAACTATTTTCTTTTCTAAAATACCAGCGTTCTTCGCTAATTCAAGACTTTTTTTCAAGGCTTTTTTAACTCTTTCAATGGGTGTGCCTGTTCCGCCAAATTTCTCATATGCACATATTACGATTGAAGCATCATATTCATTGGCGATTTCTAATAGTCTTTCATCTTCTTTCAGACCATTTACATCATTGAGTATTACTGCTCCTGCTTTAAATGCAGCATCGGCTGGTAAACTTCGCTGAGTATCAACGGAAATTGGAGCGTCGGTGTATTCTCTAATTGCTTTGATAGCCTTAGTCACTCTTTCTTTTTCTTCTTCAGCTGATATCCTAGTTTCTAGATACGGTGCTGTTGACATTGCCCCTACGTCAATGATTTCAGCACCATCCTCAACCATCTTTAGCGCTGTGTTTGCTATTTCTTCTTCATTTATTCTTACGGATCCTTTGTAGAAAGATTCGGGACTAATATTGATTACTCCTGTAATTCGAACGGGATAATCATCGCCTACCTTTACCTTAGAAAGTTCAGCGTAGAGTTTCAATTCTAGAACCTTCGTATTGATAAGTCATATCAGCGATCTATCTATAATAGAATTCTGTAACTATTAAGTGTTGTGTGTGTGAGTTGATGTCTGTCCAAATCTATATATTTGAGTAAAGAGTCGGGATTCTGCTTCTTCATTTGTTTAAAGGCTTGACAAGCAGGATTTAATAGCATTAATTCAACAAACCACACTAGGAGCGTTAATGTTTCCCGATAGATTTGGTCGGAAAGAATTTCGTAAAAGTCTGTTAACTTAGCTAGCTGGCGAGTGAAGCATATGAAGAATTGATCAAGGCGGAGGAAGGAAAAATCTTCGATGTCGAGCTTTCTGAGAATTTGCTCAGGTTGAATGTGGAGATAGCCTCTGAGAACAGAAAGCTGTTTAGGAAATAGGCATCAGGGCTATCGATGTCATGGGCTCCATTAGATCTGGAAAGACCTCCCTCATCGCTGAGATGTAAAACGGTTAAAGAGGGGATATAGGCTCGCCTTTATAGTGGGAGACTTGACAACCACCATAGACTCAGATCGCATTGCAGAGCATGGGGTGGAGGTTATCCAGATAAACACTGGAAAGATGTGCCATCTGGACGCCAACCCCGTCAGAAAAGCGCTACAACACATCGACCTAGAGAGCATAAACCTCCTATTTATCGAGAATATGGGTAACCTCATATGCCCCGCGGGGTTCCAATTAGGCTCTGATAAACGGGTGGTGATCGTAAGCGTTACAGAAGGCCCATATATGGTCGTTAAGCATCCTCTCAGCTTTATGGACGCAGATGTGGCTGTTATAAATAAGATGGACTTGGCGGAGGCGATGGATGTCGATGTCGTTAAGTTGGAGAGGGATGCTTGCAATATCAATCCTAACATAAAGGTTGTAAGGACCAATTGCAGAAGTGGTGAAGGAGTTTCAAAGGTAATAGAGGCCTTAGGCCTCTAAGAATCTTTAAGTCGAACTTGGTTGTGGAGAGATGCATGAGTACTCGATGACAGCTCAGCTAGTGAAGGTTGTTCGTAGAGAAGCGAGAGCAAGGAACTCAAAGGAGGTTGTTGAGGTCCATCTACTTATAGGGAGGCTAAGCTTCCTTGCCCCAGAGCCCTGTGTCTACACAAGAATGAGGCCATGAGAGCGCACAAAAATAATCAGACCGTCTTCAAGAATAAGTGCCACTTGTGAAGCCGGATCGAGAATATTTATGGGGTCAAGAAAAGGAACACAGAGCTAAAATCTCGGGAGATTCGATGCCTAAGAAAATGAGACCTTGAGAGGCTTGCAACAACATAAGCTTACTGGTAGTCATCTCAACCCTCCTGCAATAGGGAGTAGCAAATCGGTTAGTCTCTACAAGTAACTAGTCCTGTAAGAGGTGAATGCTGGAAAAATTCTAAACAACCCCCTTCTGCCAGTCTTTATGCTGCCCTCTTCATTAGAATATCCTCATAAGAATTATGAAACAACCCAAAAAGATTTAAATATAATTTCTTAATTCGTGATAACGAAATCTGCCTAAAAGAAATGAGATGGTAAAGATGACGAACATCCATGTTGTATGGCTACAGGGTCAAGGTTGCACAGGATGCACGGTCTCCTTCACGAACGCCACGCATCCAAGCCTTGCCGACCTCTTAACAGGTTTCATAGCCCCCGCCGAGGGCGTTATTCTTGACTTCCATCAGACGATAATGCTCCCCTGGGGAGAACAGGCTATTCAGGTCTTGGACGAGGCTCAAGAGGGGCAACTCGACCCTTTGGTAGTGGTTGTGGAAGGGGCGATACCGGACGAGAGTACTGCAAGAGAGACCGGTGGTTTCTGGTGTCTCTCTGGCGAAAAAGATGGTGAACCAATCACATTTAGCGAGAGGGTCGACCGCCTTTCAGAGAAGGCAGCCCTAATGGTCGCAGCTGGAACCTGCGCCTCCTATGGGGGGATCCCCCATGGAAGACCTAACCCCACAGGGGCTAAGGGTCTCCTCGATTATTTGGGCCGAAACTGGAAGAGCGCTCTAGGCATACCAGTTGTCTGTGTTCCCGGATGCCCTGTTCATGGTGAGCACCTAGCTGAGATATTGGCACATGCCGTTCTGGCTGTTAGGGAAGTCTTACCTCTTCCCGAGCTCGATAAGGAGCATAGGCCTGTACACATCTTCCGCCACACAGCTCATGAGAACTGCCCCCGGGCAGGGTTATTCGCAGATGGAAAAAACTCCCACGAGTTCGGTGAACCCAACTGCATGGGACTACTCGGGTGTAAGGGCCCGATCGCCCACTGCGATGCTCCAAAAAGGGGTTTTATAGAAGGTGTCGGTGGGTGTACAACAGTAGGGTCTCCATGTATAGGTTGTACTGAGCCTGAGTTTCCCGACCGCCCATATTCTCCATTCCTAGCGAAGGCTCCTGCTAGTTTCTTTATCGTAGAGAAGATCCATGGCATAGGTGGGAGCCTAGGTGCTGTCTGGAGCAGGATAAAGAGAAGAAAAATCTGAGGTGAATTAGTTGGCTAATAAAGAGATAGTTATCGAGCCGGTGACTAGATTAGAAGGACACTATGGAATCCACGCCGATGCCGATCTCACGGCTAAAAGGTATGTGGATGCTCATAGCTACGTAACCATGTTCAGGGGATGGGAGATCATCCTTAAGCGCAGGGAGCCTGCTGATGCCATCTGGATCACGCAGCGGATCTGCGGGGTCTGTCCTTATCCACACGCCCTTGCTTCAGTCGAGGCTGTGGACATGGTTTATAACGCACCCCCACCACCCATGGGGATTCTCCTTAGGGATCTCATGCATGGAGCTGAGCAACTCTACGACGCAGTTCTGGGCTGTTTCGTGCTCGAAGGCCCCGATTACAGCCAGCAGATCGTGGAGAAGTCTAACCCGGAGTGGTGGGAAGAGGCCAAGAAGACGAAGGCTCCAAATAGTGAATTCCATGGTTACCAGACCATCGCGGAGATCATGACAGCCCTGAACCCCCTAACTGGTTCCCTGTGGTTGAGATCCCTAGGACTGGCAAAACTGGGTAGAAAGATGGCTGCCCTCCTAGGTGGCAAACACCCGCATGTGAACACCTTAGTACCGGGTGGCGTGGCTATGACTTTAACTCCATCGGATCTTGAGCAGTACATAGCGATGCTCTCCCAACACATCGCCTTCTCGAAAGAATTCATACCCCTCTTCGATGACCTATGCGATTTTATACTCAGCATGGGTTACGAGGACTCAGGAGAACGACCAATGAACCTCTTATCCTACGGTGCATACGAGGACCCCTCAGCCTATACAGCAAAATACGAGGACATGACCAACTGGGGTCTAAAGCGTAAGATCTCCCCAGGTGTTGTGGTAAAAGGGGAGCTGATCACTCGGGATCTGGTAGAAATCAGTGTAGGGGTACGCGAATTCGTTAACCACTCGTACTACACCGAATGGACCAGTCCGGAGTTAGAAGAGGACCCCTTAGGGAATCCACTTGCCTCTGAGCATCCATGGAATAAAGAGACACAGCCAGAGCCTGGACCGCCGAGAGATTGGAAATCTAAGTATTCTTGGGCGACATCCCCACGATGGCAGCATTGGAAGAAGAATGGAGAGATACATGTCCTTGAGGCTGGACCCATATCGAGGTTGTGGATCACGGCCTTATCGGGGAATGGCTCGGAGTCTACCGGGAAGAGCCTCCGCTTTACCCTTCCTAGGGCGACCATCGTAGGCTATCCTGTAGCGGACGAGTTCACCTTCGAGTGGAAGATACCCGAGAAGGTGAATACCATCGAACGAGTCAGAGCTAGAGCCTACTACCATGCCTACTCTGCCTACGCCTCCTTAAGTCAACTCCTCCAAGCCACAGAGTTGATCAAGAAGGGACAGACAAAGGTCTGGAACAAGTATAAGAAGCCGAAGCATGGTGTAGGCGTCGGGATGGTAGAAGCAATGAGGGGCGCCCTAGCACACTGGGTCGTTATGAAGAAAAAAAAGATCCATAAGTATCAGATCATAACACCCTCTGGATGGAATGCAGGTCCCAGAGGTCCAAATGGTGAGCTGGGTCCCTATGAGGAGGCGATCGTTGGAACCCCCGTCACAGAACCGTCACCTGAGGAAGAGCTCCTCGGTGTCGACGTTGTTAGAGTGGTGAGGAGCTTCGATCCTTGCCTCGCATGCTGCGTACACCTATATACTGGAGACAAGAATGTCCGACAAATAGACATCATCTAGGGATAGGTCAACGTCCCCCTCTTTTTTTATGGCCTTTCTCCTTTTTCTAAACCCTACTCCCCAAAAGGACACATTAATTCTCCTTTAGTCTAAGGATCTCCATAACTAATGAGACTGCCTTCCTCGCTGCGGCCTCGACCTCACTAGAGAGATCTAAACTCAGATTCAAGCTCTTCGGTTCACATCCTATAAGGATACACCTAGGAGGTAGAGTCCTTAAAGCCTTGGCTAACCTGAGGAGGCCTTCCAATCCAGCCTCGTGGAGACTCAGAGTGACAAGATCTGTGACATCCTCTACGCTGACCTCTTCAACCGTGATCTCCCTCTTGTACAAGGTTCCTGGCTCTCCACCACCCTCGGTCACATCAAGGAAGATGATGAAGTCATAATCACTCAGCTCGGAGGCGACAGTTAGACCAGCTGTGCCGAAATCCCATAACATCACGTTCTTCGGGAGTGAACAAGCTGAGAGGAGGTCGATGACTCGGGGACCAAAGCCGTCATCACCCCTGAGCCTGTTTCCAATCCCCGCAACCAAGACTTTTTTAGCCCGGGAGGGTCGCTTTAAGTTTCCCGATAGATTTGGTCGGAAAGATAAAAACAGCATCCATCTCAACAATACCATTATTTTGACTCATTAATTGGCACCCTGGGTGAATTGTATCAACCACTCTAGCAGAAGCTAATCTTTAAAGTGGAAGATAATCAATTAAGATAATTGCATTAGATAGAGCATCATCAAGAAAGTTAACTTGCTTTCTTTATATTATCTGTACCTGCAATTCTGTTTTCGTATTTCATCAGCTCCCTCAAGGAAGACATAACGCCAGTAAAATCAATTCTATCTAATTGAAAATTATTAATAGGGGATCAGACTTCATTATTAACTCCGCTTTTTGATATTCCCATTAATTAAAAACTCTTTTGATGAGAAGAGCTTTTAACTCTAAAAAAAGAAAAAAAGAGGGTTATTCGCTGTTCATCAAGAGTTAGACAAGATAATCCCTCTCAGGAACTCTAAGCTTGATTACATAAATGAAAAACGCGATACCAAAGAGGGAGCAGAATATTGCTTTTGGTAGAATATCTAGTAGAGTTGCAATAACGGAATACTGCGAGTATATCACTCGTGGTACGTTCTTGTGCATGAGACGAGCTATCCGTGAAAGTCCAACGCTTGAGATAGTTCTGGATGACTCGCAGGGGACGAGAAATGTCTTAAAAGTTAGTTACCGAATTCTTTTAAAAGTTCTTGATGAGATAAGAGTGAACTCCTTTCCCGTAAGTACACGCAAAATAAGATTTACAACAAAGTTTAGAATCATAAATTTTAGGAAAGCTGTTTTCGAAGTTCCCATATGGTTGATCTGATTTCGGCGTAAGCATCGTAGCTGTGTATACTTTCATAATTCTCTACTTTGATTTGCAAGTCCATTTCGTCGGGGATATCAAATTTTTCTATTAAATTTTTTGCAATATAACGAACAGTATCTTCAACGAATTTAGGATTAAAGTGGGCATCTTTGACTAATTTTGCTTCATCAGATCTTTTTAAAATCTCAGAAGTAGTTGCACTAAATGAGGACTCAATTGTATTTATCAGAGACAAAATATCTACATAATTTTCCTCGGGAACCTCTAAAAAAACTATCCCCTTGCTTCTTTGATTGTGTGAAGCAATTGGAATAAGTTGAAGGATTTCGTTAATTTTATCTTCTTGGATGTTTAATTTTTCCGAAAGAAGTTGTTTTGAAAGATCCTTAATTATTTCTTGAGCGCAGGGACAAGCTGAAATGCCCATCGCGGACGCTCCCACCCATAATCTTAGGTTAACACCATCTTCATATCTTTCGGCTATTACCTTTGAAAAAATTTCGCTTTTCTGGTTATAACTACTTTCTACTAACACTTCAGCTCTATTAGCATATTCATGTTTCTTTAAAAGGGCAATAACAATTCTTTTAGGCAATTCTTCAATACAGGAAATTGGACTGTGAGATGTTTCCTCAATAGTTTCTTCGATTGCTTCTGGACTTCTTGACATATGTATTCCTCGTTGATAAGGTGGTAAATCAATGAAAGCATTGATCTTTGCATTTAAAACGATTTCCCCGACATCTTTTCTTATCATTTTGATCTGTCTTAATATTTGTTTAACACCGACTTTTTGTATTGACAAAGGGATACTTGACTTTGAATTTTGAACATCTGGTAGCGGGTTACTTTTCATTTTAGATATCCCCGGTTTTCATTAATACTTTTTCAATTCATTACATATTCTTTGCATAAAGAAGAAAAGTTATAAAGAGGACATAGACTCTTCTTATTCATCTAATAATCGAAAAATATTAAAGGAAATTCTACAGGTGTCCTCAATCTATGAGATATGGGACAGGTATTTATTTTTTTTTCTTTGGTCACAGAAGTATGTAATTAAAAATAGGTATTTTCTTTTAACTTTAAAAAAAAATAAGATTGAAAGATATTTTTGTTAAAGTTCTACTAGGGAAATACTATAGCTGTCGTGCAGTATGCATGTTTTGCAATATAGGAAACATCACTTCTAATTAAACCCCAAAATTTAGGTCTACTCTTTGCGCCAACGATACAAAGGTCAAAATTCTCCCTTCTTGTCAGTCCAACTATAGCTTTTGTAAAATTTCTGCCAATCAATATTCTTGGAAAGATTGGTAGCGCAATTAAGTGCGAAAACTCACCCACATTGTGGAGAAATGTTTTTTCCTCTTTTCGGACAGGGGTTGTATCTGAGATGGCAAGCGGTGCCAGCCATGGTATTTGAACAACGTGAACAAGCATAATTTCAATATCTGGAAAAGTCGAACTTTTAGCCATTGCGGCCGCTAATTTTATAGATCCTATATCGGCTTCTATGCCCCTGTATGGAATCAATATTCTTTTTAATTTCAATTCTCGATAGGCCGTCCATTCTTCAAATGGTGAACATACTAAGAGCACTGGACTTTTTGCTTTTTTAACAATCTGGCTAGACTGGCTACCAAAAAGTTCTTTTGAGGTTTTGAGTCGGCTTGTTCCTAAGACAATTAAATCGATATTTAAATCCTTTTCTTTCTTTAGAATTACTTCAGCGGGATTCCCTTGATCGATAATTTCCACATTTCCCTTAACTTTCAATTCAGCGCTCGATTCACCGATTGATTTTAAGAGATCTTTAATCAACTCGGGTTCTTCATCAGTTTCTTTAACATGGACAATGTGTATTTGCGCATGTGCACATTCTGCAAGATAAAAGGCTAATGTAATGGCATCTCCTTCTAGGGGAAATCCCCTAATGGGCAGTAGTATGTTATCGAGTCCGATAAAGTGTCCCCACTCTGTCGAGGATAGAAAAGAATCTTTCAAATTGTTTAGATGTTGAATTAGGATTCCTCCCTTTTAATCTCAAAATATAGTTTTTTTTATAAGGGAATTCGCTATTGAGTCCTAAAGGTAAGAAAAGATATCTCGTAAGAAAGATATATATTTTGCGTTCTATGGGGTCTTTTTAATATTGAATATACGTGGATGCATGAAATGTCAATTGCATGTAAAATATCATTTTTTAATGAAAAAACGATTTCATCACCAAAAAAGATACTGAACGAATTCAAAAGGGTTAAACCAAAGACAATCAAAAAGAGGTTGCATTTGTGACAGACAGTGTTGAATCCGACTATATCCATGAACTTTCACGCGATTTAGGCGTTCTTGATGTAACAATGTTAGGTGTCGGAGGAATGATTGGAGCTGGCATTTTTGTCATTACGGGTATTGCAGCGGGGATAGTTGGACCAGGTCTTATTCTTGTTTTTGTTTTAAATGGAATTTTAACCATGTTCACAGCTATGAGCTATGCAGAATTGGGATCTGCAATGCCAGAAGCGGGAGGGGGATACCACTGGGTCAAAGAAGGATTACCAGAGCCTTGTGGTTTCTTAACCGGATGGATGTCTTGGTTTGCTCAATCTATAGCGGGTAGTCTTTATGCAATAGGATTTGGAGCTTATTTTGTCCTTTTACTAGAACTGGCCTTTGGAAATGTGCTAGGCTTGGAAATAGAAATACTTCGAAAGATTTGTGCAGTTACGATTGTAATCCTTCTTCTTCTTATAAATTATAAAGGAGTTTCAAAAATAGGTATCACTGGGAATATAGTGACTTCCTCGAAAGTATTGATACTTGGTGTTTTCGTAGTGGCAGGACTTCTGGTAATATATGCGAAACCTAATTGGACAACTAATTTTGTGCCTTTTCTTCCTAACGGATGGGTTAGTGTTCTTGTAGCGATGGGATTAACATTCATAGCTTTTGAGGGGTATGAAATTATTGCACAGGCTGGTGAAGAATTAAAAAACCCTAAATACAACATTCCACGGGCTACTTTTTTAGCTCTATTAATTGTTATTCCCATTTATTGCTTAATAGCCTTTGTCGCCATCGGTGCAGTCACTGTTGAAGATGGAACTTCTTGGGAGTTTTTAGGTAGATATAAGGAGTTAGGATTAGCTGAAGCATCTAAACAATTTATGCCATTCGGTGCTGTTTTATTGGTAATAGGCGGGTTACTTGCTACAATATCTGCGTTGAATGCGACCACATATTCATCAACCAGAGTATCCTTTGCCATGGCGAGGGATAAAATGCTTCCTAAAAAAATGGCTGCGGTTCATGAAAAAAATAGAACACCATATATTGCTTTATTTTGTTCTGGTGGTCTAATGCTCTTTATGGTAGTTGCGGTCCCTCTGGAAGACGTAGCAAGTGCTGCAAGCATTATGTTTCTTCTGTTATTCATGCAAGTTAACGCTGCTGAAATTTTCCTTCGAAGACGTATTGGAGAAAAATTATTGGAAAAAAGTGGGTTTATAGTGCCCTTTTATCCGCTTTTTCCAATTATAGGATTTTGCGCCAATTTTGCAATTGCCTTGTATTTGTTTTTTTTCAGTCCATTAGCATGGTACATAACGATTTTTTGGATTTGTTTTGGACTAGTCGTTTATTCTATTTTTCAGCCTCCAAAGTTAACATGGTTTAACATTTTTACTGAAAAATTATCTTCTTACTTAGAATCAATACTTCCGAGTAAATCTTTAAATATGTGGGTAGAAGTATTGGAACGTTTGGGCAGGTTCCGACAAAAGAAAGATAAGGTACCACGTCTTCAGAAAAAGTTATGAAAAAAACAATCATTCGAAAAATAGGAACTATGGTACAAGTAAGAGTAGAATATACCGTCCTTAATATCTTTTGCATGGCTATGTGTATGAAAAAATACCTATAGCGAAAAATACAAGTATCTACCAGAAAGAAGATTGCTACGCTTTTTCTTGGCTCCCTAGTGCCAACGCTTTTTTTTGATCATCTCAGACAGTTCAGTTTAATATTCGAAAATTTCCTTTAGTTTGAATTTATTCATGAACAGTAGATGATCACCTTGTAAAATGATTACTCGGAAACTATAGAATGGCTTTTTGGACTACGAAATATTTAGGTTGTGAACTGCCAAAAAATTAGAAAAAGTGTTCGCCTCTAAAAAAAGAGCGAAACATTATTTTGAGGTATTGTATGTGGCGTATTATACTATAAGCCCAGTATCAAGCAATTGGATAGAAGAATAGCTTCAAAATCTTCTTCTGTCTCTATATGGTCTTCTTTCTCTATCATATCCTCGGGGAGATCTACGGGGTGAGTAAGGTCTTCGTGGGTATTCTCTATCAGAGAGGTTATTCTCCGTGTTTGCTTCAATATCCTCTTCAATTTCTTCATAAGAACCGTATCTTCCAGTGTTCAATCGCAGATTTCCTCTGAACAGGTTGCAGTAACCATTTTTTATCTCGATTGAACTGTTCACCTTTATTTTATCAATATCTTCGTTCCATAAAGTTAAATAGACACAACCTGTCGGGTCACCGACAAGGGCTTCAGTTACTCTATTGGTTGAACCATCACGTCGAGATATTACTTCTCTTTCCTCATTTATGTTTACAACTTTTACTTTGACGTTTACTTCTCTAGATCTAGGTTGTAGATCCGCTATATTCATCATTTCAGGTTCCATCTAAATTTTCACCTAAATAATGACACTTTCGAATTTTGTATACTGGGTGGAGATCTGGTCAAACTTTCAGGAACTTTCGAATTTAATTTATATTCCAGTAAAAAAAAGTTAAACCAATAGAAATCAACCAATATACAGCAAAACAAACTTGATAAATTATATTTATCCTTTTCGATACAGACCGATCTTTCTGAAATATGTCTTCTTTCATTGGTAAGTATTTAGGAATGAATTTTGTTGGCAATGCTGCCATTATTGAACCAGTTTTGCAGTAAGTAAAGGTATGAGGATGGTCAATCAATCAAAAGTCTTGGAACAATCCACGAAGAAGGTTTTATCCAGACGGAATTAGATATTGATTATATAAGAAGGATAAAGGAAGAACATCCCATAGATGAGCTATAAAAATGTATTTAACGAGGTAGCGGACTCTGAGGCAAACATCGTTTGCCTTGCCTCGCTCCCATTTACGTAACGCCCCTCTCTGTGCTTCCAACTCGATGGGATAAACCATCTCCCCTAGCTCGGCTTCTCAGCTCCTTTT
The DNA here is from genome assembly GCA_016292335.1 of Candidatus Sifarchaeum subterraneum. Lineage (GTDB taxonomy): Archaea > Asgardarchaeota > Sifarchaeia > Sifarchaeales > Sifarchaeaceae > Sifarchaeum > Sifarchaeum subterraneum. Next base: position 18,268 of record JAECRX010000015.1, read on the forward strand.
TGGTAAACCTTTTTATACCTGTTCCATCCTACACCATCTGACGCATAGGGCACATAACCCCTTTTTAATATGTGCGGAATGTGAATAGAAATATTGAAAATCTTCTCAATTTTTACTCTCTTTATCCAAGTATGGGGTGTAGATGTAAATTGGCGATATTAGATCTTATACTCCTCGGCCCAATCCTTTTATTTTTCATCTTCTTCGCCTTCCTTCCAGCGCTGATTTATCTTAGATTGATTTTTAAGAGAGATAAATTTGAGCCTGAACCAACTGGCTTAGTGATTCGCACCTTTATTTATGGGGTTTTCATTTCCGTTGTTATTGCTGGTATGCTTAACACATTTGCAGTTTCTATTTTAGGAGAAGTTCTTTTCTTTCTTATAGGCGTTGGATTAATCGAAGAAACGTCCAAAATTTATGGGGTAAAAAAGTTAGCGGAAAAAACAGGTGAACTCGATAATCCAACTGATGGTATGGTTTATGGAGCTGCTGTAGGCCTTGGATTTGCCGCTACCGAAAATGTACTTTATGGACTGGTAGCATTACAGGCGGGTTTGATTTCTTGGGGAGTTTTAACAGTAATGAGAACATTGATCTCTATGGTCCTCCATATGGTGTTGAGTGCGATCGTTGGCTCACAACTTGGGAAATTAATCGCAGAGGGAAAGAAAGACATCGGGATGTCAAATATTTTTACAGCCAAAAGATTTTGGTTTAGTGTATTCATGCATAATCTTTTCGATACTTTTTTAATCTTCTATTTAGATATAGCGATAATTCTAAACATACCTGCAATGGCCGATATAATATTTTTGTGTGCTTTTATTTTCTTATTAACTCCCATTATTTACTTTCTTTTCATTTTACGCAAATCCTTGAAGGAAGAAAGAGAAAATTTGGATAAATTAGTACATACGTTAACAGGAAAAAGTTTAACTGACATAAAACGAATAGAAAGGCTTGAAGCGGTTGACATGTTGGCAGAAATAGATAACAAATTCCTAGGTCATAAAATAGATTTAGATACCTACAGAGCTCTAAGGAAGAATATTTTCGACAAAGCAAAAGGCCCAATTCAAGCCATTGGAAAAGATTATGAAATCCTCCAAAAAATAAAAAACGAAAAAGTTATTCCTCAAAAAATCCTTTTCCAGTTTTTTGCTGATGAAGATCCAATGAAAGTAAGCCAAAGTCTAGCTCGGTTGGAATTAGATAAAAAAATAAAAAGAGTTTGGAGCGAAGATCTAGGTGATTATGTTTTTGTTAAAAAAGAATTTTTCGGCTTTTCATTGATTCGGAGAGCTTTTAAAAATCTTACGTTAAGCAGAAGAACGTTTGAAGAAATTTATACCGATCCAACGGCAACTACGCAATCATTAATTATCATTTTATTCGTTGCGATTTCAAATACAATTGCAATATGGTTCTTCATACCTGATATTTTCATAGCTTCATTTACTTTCGTTCTTTCTTTGGCTGTACTGGGTGCTTTTGAATATGTAGCTCTATTCATTTCTAAATTCCTTGGCAAGGATGTTGATGTGACATTTGGTGAATTTTCGAGAACCATAAATTACGCATTTGCTCCTATGGCGATTATAAATTTCTTTTCATTCATCTTAACATCTCAATTCTATCTAATCCTTTACTTAATCTCAGTATTCTGGACGTTAATTCTTTTGTTCGTCACAACTTATCGTGCATTAAATACAGGTGTCTTTGTATGGTTCGCATCAGTTACACTGGGAACAATTTTTGGAATTCTTACTATCATATTTGGTCCCACCCTCTATTTGCTTTACCTCGAACTAGCTTTTCAACTGGTGGAATTAAGTCTAATAGGTTTATCGATAGGACTTGCTTTTAGTTGGTTTGCAACTCGTAAGCTTTTTGATGTGAAAATTTGTGATCGATGCGGAAAACGTTATAGTCCAAAAGAACGATATTGCCCAAGATGTCCAAGATGATAAACATGAAATAAGAGCTTGAACGAGTTAAATCATGAAAGAATTTTTATCATTGAGGGTTAAAATCATAATTTGCAACTCTGTAATGAGGAACTTAGAAAAAAGGAAAAAAGATGCAGGGATACCAGCGGAATAAAGAGCGAATAGCCAAAAAAAAAATTGCAAATTCGTATGAATTCATTGCTTCCCTATGCGTTCCTTAAATGCATCTATTAAGTGTGAGATGATTTCTTGTAAATCGCCCGCAATCCCGAAATCAGCTATTTTGAGTATGGGAGCGGTAGGATCATTGTTAACCGCCACAACGATTTTCGCATCGGAAAATCCGACAGCAAAATGAAAGGCGCCAGAAGCTCCCAAGCTGAAGAACAACTTTGGTCTAACTGTTTTTCCGCTTTGACCTATTAATTGATCTTCTGAAGCCCAACCTTCATCTATC
>JAECRX010000125.1 GCA_016292335.1 Candidatus Sifarchaeum subterraneum
ATAGCTTTGCGTCAAGAAGCATAAATCAATTCAACACAGACAGAGATGTGTTGAAAGGGAGTGCTGATACCCCTAAAGAGGCAACGCAAAGAACGATCGCGACCTCAGAACCCTCCATCTTTTAAGACGAGGAGTATATCAGTTCGTATGTCATGGTCTTGCATCCTTTGTATATTGAAATTCGTCTATTCGTAGATAGTCTTAAGCCCGGTCCTGCAAAGCGGAATTTTCGACTGTAACAAATGGATTGATTAGAGATTCCCATGAGATTTTAAAAACCTTAAAGTAATCCAAAATCGCCGCTGATCCAAAATAAAAATTTTGAGCTCTCAAAAAGCTATCTACTTGATCAAGACTGATTTTTTTACCACGGATCATCGAAATTAAGTCTAACTTTAATTTTTCGAGTGTGGTTTTCTCAAATAGACCAATAGAAGGGATAAAGACCAAACTATGTTTTGTTAACTTCTCATTAATGTTTTCTAAAGCTTTTTTTAATTCTGAGAAGTGGTAACAATTTAAAATAGTTTGAAGTCGTTGGAGATCAATATATTTTTTCTCATGGACTTCAACTAAAATCTCTCTAAAAATTTCATCTATATTTTTCTCTAAAAATTTCATACGATCTACAAAATCATTGAATTGACGTTTTAGAAGATTCAATATTTGGTTTAGAGGAATACCTTTTCGAGTATAATAAATAATTGGAAAACCAAGCGCTTTTTCGTTAAATTCTTCTTTGTAGTTTTCATCTACAACGAGGATTAAATTCTCTATTGTTTTTTTAAGCTTGGACAATTTTTCTCTTTTTTTCTTTTTATAATCTTCCATCCAGAAACCGATTATTTCAACAAAAACTTTTATGGATCCGCGTATGAGAGCAAAATCAGGGATCATTACAGTTCCACTAACAATTATTGGTTCGGGTTCTCGGATAACTTCCCATCCATTTGGTTTACCTTCAAAAATTCTTGAGAAATTCTTTTCAACACTGCTATCATATACTTCTTCTCCAAATATCCCAGAAAAGCGCTCGGGAATAAATAAAAGGGGCAAATCCTCGCTATTTAGCGAAAAATGACAAGTGCGATCCCTTAAGATGAGTTCAACGTTGATCTCAAATTTTTTTTCTAAAAGGTTCATCACTCTGTGAAAGACTTCACTTATCCGCCCCCCATACTTGTTTGGTTTACCAAATATTTCAATGGGACCATAAAAAATACATCTCAGAGTATCATCTTCTTTTGAGATGTCGCAAAATACCCCAAACCTTTTACAAAGCCAAAAAAGATTTTTTATAAAAAAACCAGAGACCTTTTCTTTAATAAGAAGAGATGTCTTAACAGAATTTTTGATGATAGTGTCTAAGACATGAAAGTTGAATAATCCAATTAATTCTTCTTTACTTGGTTTTTCGGTATATCTGATTAGAATGTGATTTTCATCATGATCTAGCCACAAAAGCCTTTCAAGAGTTTCAGTTTTAATCTCAAAATGATCACTTGATTTTTCAAAAAAAACTTCTCTTAGCTCGGTTGGTAAGTAACCATTGTACATGTCATTGACGCGATCAAAAACGAATTGCCGGAGATCTTCATTTTTCGTTATGCCTTCTTTAGCAAAATTCTCAATTTGCGGAGGGCCCAAAAGTTCTTGAAAATCAATAGGTTTGAAAATATAAATATTCTTAAAAGTTCGAATAATTCCATTTGCAATCTTGTAATCATCAAAAAGTTCTACAAAGAATTCCGTGTCAAAACTTTTCTTGGCATGATGTACCTGTTTTTCAAAATATTCGATACTCTGAACGATTTCTTCGTCGTAATTTTGATCCATGAAAAAGGGAATAAGCGTTGATTTTCTAATTTTGTACTTGAAAGATTTAAGTCCGAATCCCATAGAAATACCTTTTCAATTTTTCATTTTATTTTAAAATTACACGGAAAAGAATAAGAAAAAGAGATTTGGCAGGCGCTAATCGTGGATTCTTTTTCCAGCGATTTGTGTAAATATGCAAGCACATACTTCCATCAAAAAATTTTGCAAGAAATTGCTAGGTTGAAAAGCTTAGATTTAATACTTTTAAATACTAACTCAAACATGTTCATAAAAGGTTCTACTCCCAATATTGAAAAGATAAAAGTTATGACTTCTTGTTGGGTATAGAGTCCTTTGACCTCTGGCAAAAAAATCCGTTTTAAATTATTTTCTTATGGAGTGTAATTCATTGTCAAAAGAAAATAACAAGATATCAAAATGGATCAAAGATCTAGACTCCGAGGATAGCTACGTACGTTACTTTGCAGTAATGCAACTTGGAAGAATTGACGATGAACGAGCTATTGCCCCTTTGATTCAAGCACTGAAAGACAAAGATGAAGAAATACGAAAAAATATTGTTGAGATACTCTCAAGAATGCGTGATAAATCTATTGATCCTTTAATTCAAGCTCTTTTAGATAAAAGTTCAAAATTGCGAACACGACATCGTATGTACATCGACACGAGTACTATCGATGGAGTTCGTACTCCAATAACGCAAACCTACGAAGCAAAAAGCTCTTGGGCTAGAGTTGGTGCTGCATATGCACTTGGTGAAATAGGTGACAAACGTGCTATTGAACCTTTGATTCAAACTCTCAAAGATGAAGACAGTAAAATACGTAGTTCCGTTGCAGAAGCACTTGGAAAAATTGATGATGAGCGGGTTGTCGAACCTTTAATTCAACTACTTAAAGACGAAGCTTGGGCGGTGCGAAGAAAAGCTGCAGAAGCACTTGGAAAAATAGGTGACAAACGAGCAATTGACCCCTTAACTCATGCACTTGAAGATGAAAATAAGTGGGTACGCGAAGCCGCGAGAAATGCACTTGAAAGAATAAATAACCGTTAGAATCATCCAATAAATCATTTCTACAGAAACAATGCAAGAGGACGTTTAGTGATAGAGTATAGAAGTAATTTTCTTAAAAATAGAAATCATATATATGCAACTTTTTTCATCATTTTCACCCAGCAGTTAATTTAGGCAAATAGTAATTAAGGGCGCACTCAATGTCTTTGATTGTGATAGCGGGCGGACAAGACGTTCCCGTCTCCAGAGATTTACCGAAATGTAGAGCTGATCTTGTGCAACCTCCACCACAGAAAAGAGCTAACCTACAATTACGGCAGCTAGGTAGGTTCAAAATGTTTCTCTTTTTCCAAATGTTATGTACGCTTTCGTTTAGCTCTAATTTCGGATGAAAGGTTCCCAGTTTAAATTCTTCCATTTCAAAAGCATTCATACAACAGCA
>JAECRX010000126.1 GCA_016292335.1 Candidatus Sifarchaeum subterraneum
CCACAGCTCCGCCCACAGCTCCGCCCACAGCTCCGCCCACAGCTCCACCCACAGCTCCGCCCACAGCTCCGCCCATAACTCCGCCCACAGAACCTGTTTCAGAACCGCCTATCACACCTACCCGCGAGAGCACTATCGAATCCCTTAGATCAGAGATGTTAGGTGAACTTAAAAGATTGAAGAAATTCATGCATAAAACAGAAGTATAGAAGGAAAAGCTCCCTTTTTTACGGAGAGACCTCCTTTTATGGAGAAAAAACTGTCCACCACTAATAAAGCAAAGGAAAATGCCGCTAATTCTGTTATAACAAAATTGATAAAAGATGGACAAATAATCGGTATGGGAAGTGGCTCAACAGTAGAACACGCTGCCCACTTCCTCGGTAAAAGAGTCAAAAATGAAAAATTAGATATCATGTGCATACCAACCGGAACTCAATCAGAACTGCTCCTAATTGAGAATAAAATTCCAATTACTGGTCTGTTAGAACACCCCGAAATTGATATCTCGATAGATGGTGCAGACGAAGTCGACCCGAATCTTAATATGATCAAGGGTGGAGGTGCAGCCCTAACACGCGAAAAAATAGTTGCATCAAGCTCAAAGAACCGAGTTTTTATGGTGGATTCCAGTAAACTAGTAAAAAGGTTGGGTGAAAAATCTCCAATTCCTGTGGAACTAGTCCCATTTTCTTTCAAACTTGTTGAAAGGAAGATAATTGAACTGGGTGGTTTGCCAAAACTCCGGATTGCAGAAAGAAAACTCGGCCCAGTAATTACCGATAACTGCAATTTCATTCTCGATGTAGTGTTTTCAACAATTGATGATCCAGGAATGCTTGAGATGAAATTAAATAACATTCCCGGAGTTTTGGAGAATGGGCTATTTGTGAACATTGCTGATGAAGTTTATGTAGGATATGAGGACAAAATCGAAGTTCTTCGTAAAGTTTAAGGATTTAAATAGTCACCATTATTTTTAATCCGCGAGTTATTGCTTCTGACAATTCTTTCCCTAACGGGGAGTTCTTTTCAAATCTTATCATGCCATCTAACCCTACTGTTGCTGTAAGGAATGGTTTTTCTTCTATAAGTATTTGTACCTTCTTTTTAGAAAATTGTCTTCCTAAGTCTAGTATGATGTATTTTTTAGTGTATTTTATTCCAAATTCAACCTTCTGAGATGAGTTTGCCATATATTTCTCTCTGGTCCAATTTTCTGGTCCTTCTAGTTCTTGAACATCAATATGTACACCGAGTTTTTTTTCTATTTTCCCAATTCTTTTACCTTTCTTTCCGATGATTTTTGGAATGACAGACGCTTTTAAATAGACGATCGCCTTTTTGGGGGTTATCATCTCAACGGCAAAAGTAGAGGAAGTATAATTTCGGAGCTCATTTTCAATGTCTTCTTTTATTAAATGGCTTTTTGATTCATTTAATGAAATCACAGGAATTATGACGACTTGTTCACCAAAAGTGTAAATTTCAAATTCCAAAGCATTTGTATCAAAATCACGTACTTCAACAACGGGTCTTGCAAGGTCTGCTTCAACCATACCAGATGGTACTTTGACTGTCATCTCAAGTTTATAGACTTTTTCAATTTCCCCGTTTTCCAGTTGAATTACTGTATCCACCACTTGAGGGATCACACCTAGTTCGACTCGGCCAATCAAGCGTTGGATCGCGTCTATTGCGCTGCTGCTATGTACCACACCTACCATTCCCACACCTGCAAGCCTCATGTCGGCGTAAACTTCAAAATCACGTGTTTTACGAAGCTCATCATAAATAGTGTAATCAGGACGAACTAACAGTAAGACTTCTGCAGTCTTCTCAAAATCTCCACCTAACTCAGTATATTGAGTTATTTCTGAACTGACCTGAAGATCTCTCGGTTTCTCCATAGTTTTAACGATTTTCCCTTGTTTGGCATAGAAGTCACCAAGTGCGGAGCAAAAAGTTGACTTGCCACTCCCAGGTGGCCCTGAGACTAAAATTCCTTCAGCTTTTTGCTCAAAGCGATCTTTTAACCGTTCAGAAAGAGTATAATCATCCAAGTTGAATTTCACAATTGGTCTTACCGCTGTAATTTCAAATCTGTCAGAAAATGGTGGACGAGTAATTGAAATCCTGTAAACTCTAAGTTGAACCACTGTACAGGAGCTCTCATCAATTTCGATGAAAGAATCCTTATCAGTCTTCGACCTTTCAATTATATCTCTTGAAAGATCTTGTAAATCTTCTAACTCTATTATTTTTTCATAATCGGGAATATTAACTAATTTCCATTTACCCGGTTTACCCTTTTTTGCTAAAGGAGCTATTCCTTCTCGTAAATGGACAGACATTGTATCATCAGTGAAAAAATTTTTTATTTTAAGTCTCAATTCCTTCCTAGGTTTCCTGATGAGCCAAGTTTTGATTCCCTCGATCTCAGCCAATGTAGCTTGGGGATAATCACTTGTTATTAATATTGCATTTTCTTTTTTCGCTTCTTGTCGGATCAGTTCATCTAATTCAAAAACTTTAATCTGTTCAAGTGTTGGTCTCTCTCCTTTCACTTCAATCTTGATTTTTGAAAGTTCACTTAATTTTTTAATCTCTTTTAGCTCTTCAAGTGCTGTATAGCCGATTTCGCGTCCTTTATTTGCCTGACTTTCAATTTCAGATAAAACAGTTTTGAGGATAATCAAAACAACGTCCCCATTTTTTCCGATTTCACCTTTCCTAATTAATTCAGTGAGCATCCCATTAATAATTACACTCGTATCGGGGACATATTTTTCCACAGTCATCTCTTCTTCCTCATGAAATTATTTAACAGAAAAATTTTAAAATTTTTTAAAAAACCTTTTTTCCGTGTACTTTTTTTGAATTTCATCACTTTTTGAAAAGTTAATGCTTTTTTAAAATTTTAAATAAATGAATTTGGCAAATTTGATATACTAAGATAATTTTAGGCGGAGAAAGAGCTTCTTAACTTCGATTTAGAAAATTTGACTTTTTATTTTTTCAAACTGACTTGTGAAGCAATATAATATGTGATCTCACCTAATCCATCAACAACAGCTAAAACAAGCTTTTTTCTCACACTTTTTGATAGCTTCGTTACTTTATCAAGATCCTCCAGATTAAAAGTTTTTCCCTCGATTAATATACATATCAAATATTTTGAAGTGTCTTCTCCAATTGTTGCCCCCCTAGGATAAACACGGTAATGAACTGGGTCGCCGTAGCCAATTCTTACCATGTATCCTCTTCCTCTCAGGTCTCTGTAGACCAAATATTTGACCCATATGTCGGAATCATATTTAAGAAATTCTTTTAAAAGATCTTCAAAAGAAAATGCTTCTGTATCCTCCTGATTTCTTTTAACAATCAATTTCTCTCTTCTAAGTAGTAGTAGGGCTTCAACAGGGGCAAGAATAATTTTGTCTTCTTCTAGTTGTCCATAATATCCCTTATGGTATATTTTATCTGCTTCTTCAATATTTACAAAAATATTTTTTTCACTAAAAACTCCAATTGACGGTTCTTCTTCAATTTCATCTTCTTTTTCTTCTGGTGGTTCAATTGAATTTTTTTCTTCGTTTTCATCCACTTTTTCGATTAATGGATCTGCTGAAATTTTCTCTTCATTCTCATTCAATTAGGTCTCTTCCATACAATCCACTTTTGAATTGGGTCAATTTGCTAAAACTAATAAATCTTTTTACTTAAAGATTAAGTTGATAGCTAAAATGAATTAATTCCTCCCAAAATTGGGGCAAATTTCTAACCTATTCTTTTAACATTAGAATATAAATCAGTTAAAGAATTTTGAAAAATTAATCCCAACTTTAACATTGAAGGTGAATAAAACGTCTTCTAACAAGATAAAGAGAAATCTTATAGAAGTTAAAGAAAAATTATTACGACAGATTTCAGATATGAAAAAGGTAGCGATTATGGGAGTTGGAAATGATTTAAGAGGTGACGATGCAGCTGGTCTAGAAGTGGTAAGGACACTTAAACTTTCTTCAGATTTCAAGAATATAATACAAATAATTGATGCTGGTTCTGTACCTGAAAATTATAGTGAATTAATTCGCGAATTTAGGGCTACACATCTCATAATTATTGACGCTGCCGTAATGAATGGATATCCTGGAGAAATAAGACTTATTGATGAAGACCAAATAGGTGACGTTTTCATTTCAACTCATAGACTCCCGCTTAACCTTCTATCAACTTTTTTGAAAAATTCCACCGGAACCAAAACAATCTTCATTGGAATTCAGCCAAAATCCGTTGGTTTTGGTGAAACAATAACTGAGGAAGTCTCGCAGTCAGTTAAATTGGTTGTAGCATTGTTAAAAGAGGTAGTCGAAGAAATTATTTCTTCTAATTCTAATAAAAAGCAATAAAATGATAAATAATCTCATCAGGTTTTTATCTTGTATGTTCCTAGACTTTTTGGGACTGCTGGGATTCGTGGTCGATGTAACATAGAAATTACCCCCGAATTTGCTTTAAGGCTGGGTCTTGCTGTAAGCCAATTTCTTGGAAATGAAGGCAAAATAATAATTGGAAGAGACACAAGACTTTGTGCAGAAGTGATCGAACTTGCAATTATTAGTGGCGTAATTTGTGGCGGAGTTGATGTTATTGAAGCTGGTGTAGCTCCAACTCCATCCATTACATGGACCATCAAGGATTTTGATGCTAAAGGAGCAATAATGGTAACAGGCTCTCATCTTCCACCTGACCGAATAGGAATTATGGTCATTAAAGAGGACGGTACTTATCTTTTCGGAAGAGATGTTGAATTACTCGAAACAATCTATTTTGAGAAAAAGAGAAAGGAAGTCCCGTGGAATAAAGTTGGAAAAAAAATAGTCAGTAAAGAAATCCTGAAGATATATAAAAAAAAATTACTTAATGTCATCGATAAAAAGAACATTTCGAAGAGAGCTTACAGGGTTGTTATAGATCCTGGACACGGGGCATGTTGTGGGATTCTTTCAGAGATTCTTTCTGAGGTTGGATGCGATTGTATTTTAATTAATGAAGAACCTGATGGTAATTTTCCAGGTAGACTTCCTGAACCCATATCAGAAAATCTTGAAAAAACAGCTACAATGGTTAAATCAGTAGGCGCAGATATTGGTATTGCCACGGATTCGGATGGAGATCGAGTTCGTTTTATCTCTAGTGAAGGAGTTGTAATTTCGGCAGATGTGATCGGCGCTTTTTTTGTAGAAAACGAATTTATGAATAAAGAAATTGGGCCTATTGTAACTCCAATTAATTCTTCTTCTCTCATTGAATGGCTTTGTCAAAAATACCACGCGAAATTAGTTTGGTGCAAAATTGGTCCTCCAGATACTGTTCGTGCAATCAAAGAGGAAAAAGCAATTTTTGCATATGAAGAGGTGGGAAAATATTATTTCACAGACATATCTCTTTGGACTGATGCATGCTTATCAACACTGAAGCTACTTGAAACTTTAGCTTATTTGGATAAAGATCTTTCCGAGATTTCTAGGCAATATCCCACCTACTATCAAATTAAGACATTTGTGGAATGCCCGGATGATCTAAAAATACCAGTTCTTGGCAAAGTCAAAAAACTAATTGACTTAAATTTCTTAGACCTTAATATACGACAAGTTTTTTCTATTGATGGATTAAAAATAGTTGGCGATGAAGGATGGCTTCTTATTAGACCTTCAGGTACTGAACCTATCATAAGAGTATATTCTGAGAGCAAAAAAGAAGAAAGAACAAAAAATTTGTCTATCCAAGGAATAAACCTTGTCAAAAAAGCTATTGAGTTAGTTCAAAATAAAGGTCCTTAGCCAATTTTTTGCAAATAAACCGAGGGAAGACCCATCTGCTTGTAGTTAGTAGGTAGGCAGATCATTATTGAGAATGCGATTATTCATCAATAATTTTTATTATCTCATTTATTTCAAAAATTACATAATCTGGCTTTTCTATTTCTTTCGAGGGTTCCTTATTTGCTAATAAATCCTTCTTTATTAAAATGGAAATTGCACCAACTTCATTTGCGATGCGTATATCTGCCTCTGGATCGTCTCCGACCATGTAAACTTTATTTTCTGAGATATTTATTTTGTATTTTTGCTTCAAAAGTTCTGAAAATTTTTCATAAAACCCATGACCAGGCTTACATACGCCCAACTCTTCTGAACAGACAAAAACATCAAAATGTTTGTGTTCTTCAAGTTCAAAAATTCTTCTCTTTAACTCAGCCTCTTCAAGTCCGTTATTAGTAAAGATAATGACTGTTAATTTATCCATCAATTCTTCCATTGTTCTGTGAGTGTCAGGATATGCTGCTGCTTCCTTATGAAAGGTATCCCAATAGCATTTTTTAACCTTTTCAAGCAATTTACCATCGGTGATTTTTACATCATTGGAGATTTTCTCGATTTCGGCTAGAGTTTGTTCTAAGCGAAGATTTTTATCATGTCTTGAGGGAAGGAAGGGATACTTTCTATAAAGCTTTCTTTTTGCTAAAGAGTAGCTTTTTCTTATTTGTTCGAGTTTAATAGAACAAAATTTTTCTAATTCTTCTTTGATAAGGAAAAACGCATTATTAAATGCTATTTCTTGGGGTATCAGTGAGAGACCAAGTGTTCCATCGAGATCAAGAACTAAAATTTCTCCACTATTTTTATCTTCCAAGAGAATTTGCGACCCTCCACTTCTTGCGATAGATTTGTCAGTGAACTGTTGATTTAGATGAATTTTATATCGAGTATTTCATTTTGTTATTCTACAAAAGGTAGAACATTTGTTTAGTTGCCTTTGCCCTTTTTTTGGGCCTTCTTTTTTTTTAATGTGTGAGAAATTATTTCAAGGTTGACTGGCAAAAAAGTCAAACACTATCCAAATAAATAGCTTTTTGTAAGTAGTTTTTAAAAACTCTTTTACTTTTTAACATAACCGTGTGTAATCCAATAAACTTGTCTTTGCCTCAAGTTTGGTATCCATATAAATAAATTTGATACCCTTCTACTAATGTGCTTTGAAGGGGATGTTGATACGAAAATAAAAATAGATAACAAAGTAAAAAATGTAAAAACTGTTTGGCTTGAAGGTAATCAAGTGAAAATGATCAATCAGTCAAAATTGCCGTATATGTTTGAAATTTTCACTTCGAATAGCGCTTTAGAGACAATAGAGGCAATAAAGCAGATGATTGTAAGAGGCGCTCCAGCTATAGGTTGTTCAGCTGCATATGCCATTGTACAGGCTGCATTGGAGATTGAAACAAATATTGACCTGTTTTGGGCTCATATTGAAGAGGTAGCTGAATTACTAAGAAATAGCCGACCTACAGGAAAAAATTTGAGTTTTGCAATTGATCGAGTCCTCAAAAAGATGAGAGAAGGAAAAAATATTAAAGAATGCAGACGCTTGGCGATTGAAGAAGCAGAACTGATCGCAAAAGAGGATATAGAGTTTTGTAGAAAGATTGGGGAGCATGGAAAAGATTTAATTAAGAGTGGAGATAACGTTTTGGTCCATTGCAATCCAGGGGCTCTCGGAACAATTGAATATGGTACTGCTTTAGCAATCATTCGATTTGCATATCATCATGACGGGAAAGAAATATTCGTGTATGTTAATGAAACAAGACCAAAATGTCAGGGATCCCGTCTTACAGCTTGGGAATTAATACAGGAAGAAATACCCTTTGTGATAATTGCCGATAATACTGCTGGACATTTTATGAAAAATGGGAAGATAGACTTGGTCATTGTTGGCGCTGATAGAATTGCAAAAAATGGCGATACAGCAAATAAAATTGGTACATATTCTCTTGCTGTCCTTGCTAAGGAGAACAAGATTCCGTTCTATGTCGCCGCTCCAAGCTCTACTTTTGATTTAGGATGTGATTCAGGATTACAAATTCCTATAGAGAATAGAAGTGAAGACGAAATTAAATATTTTTCAGGTCTTGATGAAGAAGGGGTTCTCAGGAAAATTAAAATTGGGCCAGAAGAAGCAAAATATCTTAATCCAGCATTTGATATTACCCCTGCTGAATATATCACCGCTTTTATCACTGAAAAAGGGATAAAAATTTTGTCAGATACGCTCCCATAGAAGGGCATCGAGCTAGAGCGTTACTAATGTCGGTTTCCATCAGTGAAACCGCTAATGTCAGCAAGGAAGCTTACCTCTTGGCAGATAAGTAGTTCACCTTTTATCAGGCAACTTTAGCAGTACTTCTATTTTGCCCTCTGGGAGTTTTACTTCATTTTTCCAAGCGTCTCCCACCCCTACAAGGATGAAAACTCCTTCCACCATTCCGCCTGCCTTTTTAACTAGATCAATCATAGCACGTTGAGTTTCTCCAGATCTTACAACATCATCAACTATTAAAACCTTATCCGAGGAGGAGATAGAGCCATCAGGGATGTATAAGGATGTAAGAACACCACTGTAAGAAGGAACAAAGGTTTCTTCAATAAAGCGCCGGACTCCAACCTCTCTCATTTTCTTAGCGATAACAAGATCTATTCCGAATTCATTTGCAATGTGAGTTGCAATCGGAATGCCGTCAGCTGCTGCAGTCATTACTTTTGTATATCCTCCATGAAAATTAGATGCTACCGTTCTAGCTATAAGACGCAGAAGACCTGTATCTCCTAAGAGCTTTGTATTGTCGAAATACCCTCTCTCATCAAATTTTAGTCTCTCTTTGACTAGCTCTTCCAGTTTGATTCTCTTAGACAATAATTTATTCAATTTATGAGCTCGCTCTATGCTTGGGAGGACATGGCCGCGTATATACCGATTTAAAACAGTGATTGGGAGATTTGTAACTTTTGAGAGTTCTTCATAAGTCATTCCTTTTTTGATCAGTTTTAAAAGTTCCACAGCTCTTAACCTTTCCAGGATATCTCGAAGATGAGTAGTTTTGGACAAAAACAACACTACCTCAAGAAAAAATCAGGTATTCTGTTTGCAATAAAGATGTCAAAATTTTTATTATTTTTTCTACAATTTATATCTCTTGCGATAAAAACTAGATTTAAGTCAGTAATTTTGCTTCTAGTCTAGTTTACAAAATTTTTTTGATAAAATCATCCTTTTACTTTGTTATATTAGTTCGTTAGCCTTATTCGGTTCTTTTACTCTGAAGAGATCCTACATAATCTTGATATGTTCCAGAATATATGGTTGAAGCTTTTTTTACTTTCATGAAGGAAACTTGGAAAATTCTAGCGTTTTGCCAAATTATAGCCCTTCCAAAAGCGATTAATCCAAGAGTTAAAACACCCCGATAGCCTGGATCAATGAGAGCTTCCCTCAAAACAAGTCCCATTCTATGGAGTGAACTTCTTGGATTAATAATTCCTACTAAATCGTCAGGCATGTTGATTCGTTCATTAGTTTCAATAATATAATAATCAGGATCTAGAAC
>JAECRX010000127.1 GCA_016292335.1 Candidatus Sifarchaeum subterraneum
ATCCATTAAAAAAGATTGTAGGGCAAAAAGAGGCGAAAGAGGGAATTCTCGCAGCTCTTATTGCTGGACATCATATATTAATTGAAGGGCCACCAGGAATTGGCAAGACAACACTAGCAAAAGAGATTTCCAAATTACTCCCTTCCATAGAAGCTGTTAAAGGATGTTCATTTCATTGCGATCCGGAGGATCCTGTATGCCCAATTTGCAAAAAGAAAAGGGAAAATAATGAAGAATTGGAGACTGTAATAGTTCCTGGCTCAGATAGATTTATTCGCATTCAAGGAAGCCCAGACCTCACTGTTTCGGATCTTTTAGGTGATATAGATCCATCTATGGCCTTTAAATATGGTCCTCAAGATTATCGAGCGTTTACACCTGGAAAAATCCTAAAAGGTAACCGTGGAGTTATTTTCTTCGATGAACTGAATAGGGTGCCAGAAAAACTGCAAAATGCATTATTACAAGTGTTGGAAGAACAAATTGCCACTATTGGGCCATATGACGTAGATTATCCTTCTCAATTCATTATGATTGCTACAATGAATCCTCGTGAGCATGCTGGAGTTGAAGAACTCTCTGATGTTTTGTTAGACCGATTCGATATGGTCAAAATGACATATCCAGCAACGAGAGAAGAGGAAATGCAGATCATCTTGGAAAATGCAGAAATTTTTGAGGAGATTACTGTACCTGAAAGTGCCTTAGATGCGATAATTGACATAGTGAGAGAAACTAGAATTAATGGGGAATTTACCCAAGGTGCAAGTGTTAGAGCAAGTATCGGATTATTTGAAAAAGCCCAAGCACATGCACTTTTAAACGGAAAAGACACAGTTTCCTTAAAAGATGTCGAGAAGATGGCAACTTCTGTGCTGATAAAAAGAGTAAGACTTTCGCCTGATTCGGATCACTATGATGACCCCGCCCCTCTGATTAAGTCAATTGTTGAAAAAACAATCTAAGATTTTTGTAAATTTTCAAAAGAAGGATTTTCTCTAATTCAAAACGAGATGACCTAAAGGTGTCAATCAAACAAGATTTGAAAAAAATTCTTTTAAAAAATAGCGAAGCTAAGAAGCTATTATTTGATGGAATGGTTCTTGAAGAAAGTATTAAAGAAGATTTTCTATCTTCTTTGATTAGTGGTCATCATATTCTGATAACAGGTCCACCTGGATCTGGAAAAACAACATTGGCTATGCGTGTTGCAAAAATCCTTCCTGCTCTTATGGTAGTTAATAAATGTCCTTTACATTGTCTTCCAGATGACACGAAGTGTCCCTGGTGTAGAGATTGGGAAAAAGATGGAACAATAGAATTTAAAGAAATTCCAGGGCATGAGAGAGTAGTGAGAATTCAAGGGAGCCAAGAACTTGTTCCAGAAGACTTAATTGGCGAAATAAATCCAGAAATGGCCATTAAATACGGACTTCATACTCCCAAGTCTTTCTCCCCTGGAAAAGTTCTAAAAGCGAATAGAGGAATTCTCGTTATTGATTTTATAGATAAAATGCCAGAACGCTGTATTAACACTTTGTTAATAGCCTTAGAAGGGGACTACATTTCAATAGCTCATTTTGATGAAAAACTACCCTTAGATCTTATTATAATAGCTACTAGCGAGTCTGGAACAGCAGAAAATCTGTCAGATGATTTATTAGATCATTTTGATGTTATCCAACTTGATTATATTAATGAAGAGGATGTTGAAAAAGAAGTTATCCAGTCTCAAGCAAATGGAGTCAAAATTCAGAAAGAATTTTTAGATGCTGCTGTGGAGATAGTTAGATCCACTCGTGAACATGAAGATGTGTTGAGGGGTGTCAGCACTAGAGGGGCAATAGCTTACTTAGAATTGTTAAGTGCATATCCCCTGATGGAAAATAACAGGAATTATTTCTTCCCTGAAGATCTATTTAAAGCAGGATTAGTGGCACTTCCCCATCGAATTAAGCTAAAGCCGACTGTAGCAAGAAGAAAAGATCCTTCAGCAGTAATTACTGGTATTTTTGGTGAACTCTCCCAAACTGTTGAAGGCCCATTAATGGATTTTGGTATCGACGAAGCTTTTTTGAAAAAACTTATGGAGGAGTTAACAGTCGAGAATGATATACAAAAGTTTATGCGGCATGGAATTTATGATTTGCTGTTAAAAAAAATCGAACGTTCTCCGAACTTGGCCTTATCGCAAGCTTATCAGCAAATTTTAGAAACCTTGGATGAAAAGCCGGATTTGGAAGATCTCTTTATTAAGGGACATCTCCCATATGAAGTTAAAAGAGAAATAGTATTGCAAACTAAGGCAGATACAAGACATAAGCTCAAAATGAAGGCTTTAGCCGAGCTTTTTGGGCTTATGAGCAAATTAGAAATCCTAGAGTCTCGAAAAGTAGGTTGGGTTATTGGAACTAAAGCTGCACAATACTTTTTGGAAGATCTATTCCCGAGAGTTTGGGGTAATGTTCCCTCCCTCAGTGTCGGTGAACACTATGTCGGAAAAAAGACAACAATTGGGGAAGGAAAAATTGTTGGTGTCAGAAAATATCGGGTTGGTGATCGTTATAGGGATGTATCCTTGAGAGATACTATCAGAGAAACAATTAGAAACCGAAGAAAAGAGATCAAACGAGAAGACATCATGGTTTATCAAAAAGAACCAAAAACTCGTGTTGATATAGTCCTAGCAATTGATATTAGTGGCACAATGCTTCAAGGAAAGAAGCTCTGGTATGCTAAAAAAGCAGCAGGAGCCTTAGCTTTAGCAAGTGCCAAATATGGTGATAGAGTAGGTGTTGTAGCTTTTGCTAATTCAGCCAAAAAGATTGCTAGAATCACTGATGACCCAAACTTGATTACTAGAAAAATTCTGGATCTATACGTGGTTTTCAAGGGTGATAAAACAAATCTTGGCGCGGCTCTGAAGACTTCTAGGGATATGTTGATGAGAGATGGAAGAGCATCCGCAACTCGTCATATAATTTTGTTAACAGACGGAAATCCCACTCTACCGGCTGAGGATCCCAAGAAATATTCTCTGAAAGAAGCAGTAAATACTTTTTCACATAAAATCACAATTTCAGGTATCTGCATTGCTCAAGGAAGTACAGACCCAGAACACCTAAAACAAATAACCAAGATCGGAAATGGACGAATGTATCTTGTCGAGGAGGAAGAAATTCCTGAAGCAATTTTGCGTGAGCATGAATTTATAAGAAAATTGACGCGAAGATTACCAAAGGAATACAAAATCTCTGATCCACTAAAAATATCCATAATTTCCCTCCTTTCAGAAGAAAAAGAACCGTGCATTTTAAGTGAGATCTGTGAAAAGCTCTCAAAAAATTTACGAAATGTCAGTAACGCACTAAATGAATTGCAAAAGGAAGGCATTATCCAAAAAATAACAGTAGATCAAATCAACTTTTTTTATCTTGCCCAAAAATGAGGTTACTGATAAAAACTCTTTGTAAATAATGTTTAACCGTTTATACAACATGTTTAATTGGGTAATTGAAAAACTGAAAGAAAGAAAGAACTGTAGTGTGCCTAACTTGAAAGAGAGTTACTAAAAATTATTAATTGTGAAGAATGATGAACACTTCACTTAGTATTTCAGACGTTTTGAAAAACTCAATACAGACAGTCCTATGACTTTATTGTCCTTATATCGAATAATAATATCTGTATCTGTTAGTTCAGAATCATCGGCAGGTTGTTGAGGTCCAAAACTGATATAAAGCACATCTCTTCTTTTGTCATAGGAAATATCCACTTTCTCGATATTTTCTACGATCTTTTCCATTTTATTCCTCTCCGAATGATTTTTTCTAGTTTTGAGGTGAGAAAAGATGTCGAAGCCTCTCCATCTTCAATG
>JAECRX010000128.1 GCA_016292335.1 Candidatus Sifarchaeum subterraneum
ATCGCAATTCCAGCTTTAGGAACTGGTGTAGGTGGGGTTCCAAGGGACGTTGCTGCAAAAATGATGGTTGAAATTGCGGTTGAACATATCACTACTGAAGAAATTTCCCTTGAAAAAATCATTTTATGCGACATTAATGAAGAACAAACAGACCTCTTTTCAGAGAAACTCCGACCCTATCGTGATGAACTTGCAAGAAGATCATGGCAAAGACGAGCCCTGAAACATTATTTTTAATAACCTCAAATCCATCATGACGCTTTCATGAAAAGAATATGGCACACATCGGTGCTAGTGAAGTATAGGTAAGTTTTGACAGTTATCGCCTTTTTTCACGATGCGAATGATACTCTTTTCTCTTTTAGGATACGGATCTAAACTATTCATTCATTTTAGTAATCAAAACGATTTTTGTATTTATTAATTAACGAAAGACTCTTCCATTGCAAGCACTTTTTAAAGTAAACTGATTTTATTCAATCCATCTATTTATTCAATAATTTTCGCTTTAATTTTCTGTAAACTTTCAAGATATCCAAATGCTGATTTTTATTCAACTAAGTTTTCCAATATTCTATTTTTTTAAGGAAAAAATTCAGAATATTTTTTTTCAAGTTTCTAGAATTGCGGAGAGTTTTACTACAAAGTTTATCAATTTGAATTTTTGATACCAATCTTATAGATCCTTTAGAAAAAACAAAACTTTAATGCAATTTAAAGAATTTGAACGAAACTACATTTTATATTATTTCTGAATGCAAAATGCCACTTGTCTTCTTCACCAATAATTTAATGTAAATAAAGGATAGGATCTATTTTGGTGACTAATTCGAAGATAAAATTATTGAGAGAATTTGATTGGGTCTGTTTTAAACATAGAATTGTTCTTCATCGACTCAAGAAAAAGTGTCTCTCCTGTAATAAGAGGATGTTAATTCCAGTTGAATCATTAACATTCCGAACTTTCCATCGGAGAACTCATTATTAATTAATTCCTTTGGAATTATTGTCTTTTAAAATGAATTAAGATTCCTTTTGTATCGTCTCTGCAAGCGATATATGCTGTCAGAAACTGATATGTCTTGGTAGGTGTTGGATGGCTAAAATTTTTTTCACTAGAAAAAAAGGTCAACAATCCAATATCTATTTTTCATCGTCATAAACAGGAAAAAAATTTGTGGATTCAATCGCTGATTTTTTATGAAATTTCAAAGTCCTTTCTATTTTACGTAAAACACCAGCAAGGGTGTGTGCTTCTCTTCCGGAAATGAAAGCTCTTCCTAAGATAGCTTTCAAGATTCTCAAGGGGATATATCTTTTCTTTTCATAATAGTCAATAAGCTCAAGAATGGAACTCCAATAATCGATGATTATGTCTTTTTCTTTTTTACTTGAGGCGCGAAAAGTAGTTGGTTCATGGTCTTTGGTAGCTTTAAACAAGAAATAGAAAATAATAGCTGCGGCGTGAGAAATATTGAGAGAGGGATATTCTGGATTTGCTGGGATGTTTACAACGACATCACAATATTCGAGTTCTTCATTTGTCAGGCCATCAGCTTCTCGACCAAAAAGGAATGCGATATTTCCACTTACCTCTGCAATATTTTCGATTAGCTGTTCAGGAGTGATTGGCATTCTTAGAAGGTTATGATCTCCACCTGTAATAGCTGTAGTTCCTACTAAAAAGTCAAAATTACTTATAGTTGATTCAAGTGATTCTACAATCTTTACATTATCTAGAACGTCGCGTGCATGCATTGCATACCTTCTTGCTTCTGTTGAGATGGACACCGATGGTTTTACCAATATTAAATCATTGATATCGAAATTTTTCATCACCCTTGCAATAGCTCCAATATTTACTTCACCTTTAGGCTCAATTAAAACAACACTTGGTTTCATAAGGTTTTTTCCCCTTCAGGTTGTTTTCAATCATTTTTCATAAATAATTTGTTCTTATTCTCAAAAATATGATGTCATTATCGTTCTGCTAGTTTTTTCCGTATGATTGTGCGACTATTTAGGATGGGGTATCTTTTAAAACAATCATGTCGAAATTCACATTCTTTGCAACCAGCACAGTAAAGTATATTAGACACTAACTTGCTTTATTTTCTATCTTCAAACATTTCTTCAGCCAAATAAAATCGTATAGGTCATGCACCATGGAAGAGAACATTTACCGAAATCCTCCTAAAAATGAGGAATTAGATTCATTCAAATCATACGTAACTAATATGAAAGATGATATCCTAAACGAAGCTAGAAGTAATGCTGATACGGTAAGTACCAAAGTTAAAGATGAAGCATATAAAAGTGCTGCTGAATATCTATTACAGATGGTCTTTTCATCTATCAGCTGTAATGAACTTGAAAGCCCACGAAAAGTCATTGATACCATAAAAAAATCAAAAAAATTTTCTTCTCTTGCAGAAGAAGAATTTTTTACCATTGCTGAGAAGCTTTTGGAATCTTTTGAGGAAAAAGACTTAGAAAAGTTTGTTCAATCAATGGACAACATTTTGGAAAACGTTTTCGGAAATGTATCTTCTATAGAGGTCAGGTTAACGACACTCAAGGATTTGCATTGTGCATTCTTTGCTTACACGCAATGACCTTTAGAAAAATAAAAATCATTTCTCTTCTTATTCAGTTGGTTTTCGTCTTAAGTGTGTGTAAATGTAATCTTCGTCATCGGTTGGTATTCCAACTTCTTTTTCTTTACTACTTGCTTTTTTGACTGATTTAGGAACTAGTTCAAGTCCAGCCATTTCATGAGTTTCTATTATATATTCGTTGACTAAATCTGTATTTAATTCCAGTTGTTCGAGTTCTTTCATTATCGCTGGTTGAATTGTGGATAATGGAACCATTTTCGTCTTGCTAAATCTCTTTTGGCTTACAAGTCTTTCAAATTGATCGTTAAGTACTTTGGCAAATTGCTCGATTGTATGTGGTGGAATTACTTCTATTTTTTCCTCTTCAATTGCTTCTATTTTTTCCTCTTCAATTGCTTCTATTTTTTCCTCTTCAATTGCTTCTATTTCTTCCTTGACAGGGGAAATTTTTCTTCTCAAGGACTTAATGTATTTGGGCCAGTCAACCATGATTAGTAAAATAACAGCGACTATTGTTATAATCAGATTGATTGCGATAATCCATGGGTTCTCTTCTCCGCCAATGCCGTATGCTGCCATAATCATTTGACCAATTTCTGTCTCTTTTCCATATCGTACTAAGAAAACGATTCCAACGCATAAAATTATTTTTCCAACAAAACAGGCAAGTATGGCCTCTAAGAGTGAATATTCGACCATTCCGAGAACCATCAAAAGTACATCGTCTGGTAACGGAGTTGCAGCGAATAGAATGATCAATGGTATCGAAAACTTCCTTCCTCTCTTGACTAAACCACCAAGAGTTTCAAGTCTTTTTCCATACGTGTGTCTTCAATCACTTCCTTTCCACCGCGTCCCAATACCCATGCTGAAGTTTCTCCAATGGCGGCACCAAGTCCTGCAGAAATTCCTAGAAGCCATGGATCAATTTCTGGAATAGCAATAGCGAGAACAGCTAATGCTATGACATAAGGCACTGGGAAAATCACAGAGACATTTCCAAAAATGCTGATTAAAAAAATACCTATGTAAATTCCTATAATGCCATAACTATCATAAAAATCCTGAACTATATTTACCATCAGATCTCCTATATTAATGCCCAAGGCGGCTATAAAGAGTATTATAATGAAAAATGCAGCAATGAATGCGACTATTGAAAATTTTTTAATTTTTTCCTTCAATCCTTCTCTTTTTTCTTCTTTTTCCTCCAATTCTGTCATGTGAGGGCAACTCCATCTTTTTAGAAGGTTTATAACCCATTTTTCGCACATCTTCTTGTATGTAAGGTATTTTTTGTTATGAATCTTGCAATATGAAAAAGTTTATCGAGATTTTTGTTAAGAAATCAATCATATATTATTGCTTACAATATTAAAAATGTGCGGAAAATAGGTTTTAGGATTTTCAATGTATTCTTTTTTGATGATAAATGGCTTTCTTCATCAAAAGTGTTTTTGTAATAGGAAACTATTGATCTGGTAGAGTCAAATCTCTTTTATAAAGTTATTTCAGAATGTAATTTGAAGCTCTGAAATGACTTTCTCATTTTTTCAAATCCACGGAATAGTTTGTGGTTATTTCAAGGTTGAATTTCTTACTTGAATAAGTTACATTAAAGAAAATGTCCAGCATTCAAAAAAAAAGGAAGGATAGAAAGATTAGGTTACTACTTCCTGAGAGGGACGCTTTTGTATTCCTTCACAGTGGACACAACAGCTTTCTCTATCGGGATCCTCTCAATAGAAGATGCACCGACAAATCCGGCGGCGTCCGAGTGCTCGTAAAGAAATTTGGTGTCCTCGGGTTCCGCGAAGGGACCTCCATGCGCCAAACATATGATATCGGGGTTAACATCCTTGGTGGCTTCGATCATAACCTGCGCACTTTTAGCCGCTTCTTCGTGGACTGTAGCAACCTCATATCCGACTAAGCCGCCTACAGTAGCTCCCACGTGGACGCACTGCACGTCTACAGGTATTTCAGCCATCTTTCTAGCGTCTTCGGTGTCAAAAACGTAGGACACGGTGAACCAATCGTATTCATCATGGGCTATCCGCAGCATTTCCACTTCCCAGTCGAATCCGAAACCAACGGTTTCCCTCCACCGACGCCACTTGTCGTAGAGGCCCAACGTAGGAAAGTTTATCACTCCTGAAAAACCCTTGTCGATGAAGAGCTTAACCAATTTGTCCAGGTTTTCTCTATAAAAAGCCCGATATGGATCCGTAGCCTCAATACCAGCGATTATGGGCGTGTCCTTAACGACGTTATTCAGTTCGTCAAACATACCCAAGGTCACGCCGTTTGAGTCGCCGTATAAGGTTGTTGGGAGCCCCATGTGCCTCGACAAGCCCGTGCTATAAACTATCAACAAGTCAGCTCCACCTAATTCTGCACATTTTGCTACGAGACCTGTGCTGACACCTGCACCGAGGATCGGCTTTCCCTCAGCAATGCTTTGACGTAATCTTCGCAAAATTTCAGATCTGTCTATAGGATTTCCCAAATTTAAAACACCATTACGTTTTTTTTTTTTATAAAAAAAATTCCCGTTAAAACTTATATATAAAGTAACCTTTACTATATATCGTTTTTTAGATATGTCAAATAACCCTTACTAAGGGTGGTAGGAAAATGGTAGAAAAACCAACAATAGCGATTATAGGAACACTAAACACCAAGGAATGCGAGGGCTACTATCTCAAAGATCGAATTGAGGCACATGGAGGCATTCCATTACTCGTTGACACCGCTATGCGCATCTACACTCCAAAGTTAGGAAAACCCGATATATCAAATGTGGAAGTCGCTAAGGCTGCGGGATCATCCATTGAAGATGTCGAAAAAGTGGAAAGAGGCCCGGGACAAGAGATCATGGCAAAAGGGGTTGTCAATCTACTTCAAGAGCGGCTCAAAGCCGGAAAACTGGATGGCATAGTCACATTTGGTGGATCGGTAGGTCTGATTCTAGGTACCAAGGTGCTGAAAGAGTTTCCAATGTTCTTCCCAAAATACGTAGTTACAACGATCGCAGCGGATGCGGGACCACAAATTGCTGGCACAGACATAACGGCATTCTGGTCGATCTGCGACATGCCAGGTGGAGTGCAAATTAACATGATTGAAATGGAGGTTTTCAACCGAGTGGCCGCAGCAATAGTAGCGGCAGCGGCTCCCAAACCCCCGCCGATCAAGAAACTACCGACTATCGTTGCTACACAGTTTGGCAACACCACACCGTGCATTATAAAGGCTAAAGATTACTTAACGGAACAAGGGTACGACTTCATAGCATTTCACGCCATAGGTAAGGCTGGCGGCTTCAGTATGGAGGAATTGATAAGAGATGGCTTTGCCGTCGGAGTGTTTGACGTTACAACCCACGAGTTAATCGACGAGTTAGTAGGTGGTGTACTTCCAGCCAGCTTTGACGATAAACTGAGGTTAACAGCAGCAGGTGAGATGGAGATTCCTCAAATAGTAACGCCAGCATGCGTTGACATGGTCAACTTTTGGGCACCAAAAACCGTTCCGGAGAAGTTTAAGGATCGTCTGTTCTATGAGCACAGCAAGGACTTCGTAACACTGATGCGAATTAATAAGGAAGAATCATACGGAGTAGGCAAGATGATGGCGGAGAGAGTAAATATAGCGAAGGGCCCAACGTTGGTAGTATTCCCACTTAGTGGGCTCAGCATGGACGACAACAGTCCAGAGCCCGGAACGAAACCCGAGCCAGGAGTATATTGCGCTGATTATAACATGAAACCAACCGATAAACCATGGTGGGATCCTGAAGCCAACAAGGAGATCATAAAAGCCTTAAAAGAGCATCTGGACCTATCCAAACCAAACATTGACTTTGTCGTGCTAGATTACAATGTAAACGAGCCAGAATTTGCTATGTTCCTAGCCCAAACCCTCGAAGACATGATCAAAGGAAAATGGAAGAAAGGACAATATCCGCATGTTTCACCTGATAAGATTGTCCCACTTGAAGAGGCACTCGCGTAACCTCCATTTTTTCTAGCTTAAGCCAAATCGCTACGCTATAAGGCAGTTTAGCGCACGATAAGAAAATTAGGCTTAAGAAGGAGGAGGAGCCCACAACTCAGAAGAGTACATCGCAATTCCGTATTCAGAGCAGATACCCTCGCTCCTTTTTCGCCATTCCCCCCTCTTTTTTTTTAACTGTTCTATG
>JAECRX010000129.1 GCA_016292335.1 Candidatus Sifarchaeum subterraneum
CAGTACTTTTGGCGATAATTCTCATCGTGATTGGATTTATTGGTGGAACAATCGGTGGTATACTTGTGATTATCGGTGGTATTCTTCTTCTCCTTGCAGCTGTGGTCTAATTTAGCTGAAATATCCACCTCTCCTTTATTTTTTACATGTATGTCCGAATATTTCTCTTCCTTATATTTAAGATAAATAGGATAGGGATAGCGTTCAGTTCACTAAAATATTTTTAGAATTTGAAAGGTTACTTAATGAACTCTAAAATGTTTCTTGCAGCTATTCTTGCACCATCTGCGTTTACTCTCTTTTGGATATACTCATTTTTCGAGTCAAGCATATCTTCAACGAGATTTATCCATGCCCCTTTCAAAAATTGTTCAGCAGGGACATATTCTGAAACAATTAACTTATCAAGTTCTTTTAGAGTTAATTTGTCTTCAATGTAATTTTTTCTGATGGTGTAGATCATAGGAATATTATTTGCAACGCATTCACTGACGATACCATATCCGATCTTAGAGATCACAAGATCACAAGAAGCTATATAATCTTGAGATTCTGTATCAAATTCTGGTATGAACCTAATATAATTCTTCTTTGGTGAAATATAATTCTTGAGGATAGAGGAAACCAAAAACGTCGTTCCACGATTTTTAGATATCTCCTCAAGAGAGCGAAATACATTTCTGATTTCATTTTCTGGTAGATTGTGCCACCCAAGAGATACAAAAATCAACTCCTTCTCTTCGTCGATATTTAAAAATTTTCGAATATCTTCTCGCGTTCGAGTGGTTTTCCTAACTACTAAGGGGATTTTTTCCTTTTGTTTAAACATTTTATTTTGTGTTGGAAATGGCATTTCCAAGAAAAGGGTTGCTTCACTATAGTCATTCCAAATGGTATTCAAATCATTTTCTGTTAGAACATAATTTTGATCTTGGCGGAAAATATGCTTATAGATATCATACCAGTTAAAATTGCTTATTGCAAAAGTTGGTATTTCTGCCTTTTTACCAACTATGAACGGTAGAGAAGGTATATCCGAATTGATGATGTCGATTTTATGTTTCTTACAAAAATCCAATTCTTTTTTAATGTATGACTCTCTTTGATCAATCATTATTTCTTTGACCTGGTTGAAGGTTTTAGGAATATCAACCAGTAAATTAGAACCGTATATTACACCTGCATCATTCTCCGTGTGAATAAATTCAACGTTGGATTCTTTGCTAAATGAGTTTAAAACAAGCCATGTGGGAATACTTGCTATGAAATAAATTTTATAATCATCTTGCTTTAAGAGTTCCCTAACCACCGCAATCATTCTTGTTGCGTGTCCGAAACCATGACCACTTGAGTAAAATAAAATCTTTCTCACAACAGTTCACCAAATAGAAAATTTTCAAAACTAAACTTAAATTCCTACCACTTTGAAACATGCATCTGAGATTCCATATATCTTATTTATCGTAATCGCAAGAGCGGCCAATAATTCAAGATGCTCTGAATTCGAAAGGGGGCCTGCATCAAATATTCTACCGCCTTCTATCTTGGTTAATAATTTAGCTACTTCTTCTTTGGCTGTTTCATCGTCACCACAGATAAATACATCGCAATCAAGTGGTTGTGTAATATCTGCCAGTTTTTTTGATCCTATTGTTTTTAATCCTGATACCACCTCTATTTCCGAACTAATTTCTGAAACTATTTTTTTGATCTGTTCTCCGACGGATCTTTCTGCTTTATTGATAATCGGATGTCCTTTTTCAAAAGATAATGGGACAATCATGTCAACCAATATATCCCCGTCTTTCAATCCGGGGTTTATGCTTTGAAGTATATTTCCTAAAGCTTCATAGGGAACTGAGAGAAAAATGATGTTCGCGCGTTTAGCCGCAGTTAGATTATCAGTTCCCTCGATCAATTCAGTTTGGATCTTATATCGCAAATCTGCTGCAATTCTCTTTCCTTTTTCAGCAGATCTTGATCCAATTATGACTTTTTTGTTACTTTTTGCTAAACGTAAAACCAAACCACTTCCATGGTGACCTGTCCCTCCAATTATGGCAATTTTTTTTTCAGCCAATTTCTTCCCACCAGATACCATCAGAATAGTTTTTGAAATTAAGAATTTATTGGCAAAAAAAGACATTAAGAAGTTATTCTTCTCTCAAAATACTTTGATGTTCCACACTTTTTTCATTCCAAAAGCATACTATCTAACTTCAGAATCTTTTTTGCGTTAATACCCAGAATCTTCCTTTTTTCTTCCTTGCTAAAAGACATTTGGTTGACTTTTTCTAATTCTTCTGAATGATTTCTCCATGGAAAATCAGTTCCAAAAATAATGTGATCAACACCAAGTTTTTTTATCAATTCAATGGTCTTCTCTTCCTCAAGAAATCCAAATACATATGATGTATCAAAGTAAACGTTTTTGAAGCCTGACAAATTCATTTCTACTTCTGCCCACATTTTATAGCCTCCTAGGTGGGGTAAGACAATCAATAATTCTGGAAATGTTTCAATAACCTCTCTTAATCGAGTAGGCGTAGAAAAAACTGGTGTACGGGGAGTCATTTGGTGGCCAGCATGAATAAGAACCATAAGTTCGAAATCTAAACAATATTCATAGAATTTCAAGAATTTTTCATCATTTGGATAAAAGTTTTGTTCGTTTGGCTGGAGTTTGATGCCGTATAGGCCCAAATCATGACTTATCCTTCGAATTTCTTCATCGAAATTTTTCATCTTTGGGTGAACTGTTCCAAATCCAATAAATTCATTATGTTCTTGAGATACCTTGGAAATCCAATTGTTAATTGATTTGACCTGGTTTGGATGAAGTGCAACGGGTAAAATAACGGAAAAGTTAATAAGGGCCTCCATTGACTTTAGAAGTCCATTTGCTGTCCCCATTGCTCTTGCTTTAAACCCATATTCTTTTTCAAGGGAAGTTATTACCTTTTCAGCAATTTTATCGGGGTAAATATGTGCATGGAAGTCAATTATTAGATTTTCTTCATTTTCTTCATTTCTCATCTCTGAACATCTCAAATTTGCTTAATCCTTTCCAGAGGGATAGATTTTGCAAAGGGTTGAATCTTTCTAAAAAATAAAATTTCTTTTTTAATTACTTTTCACCTTTTACGATTGGATACCCCGCATTTATCCAGGCCTCAATCCCACCTACCATGTTGTATACTTTTTTAAGTCCGTTATCTACGAGAATTTGACTTGCTCTACTACTTCTGCTGCCTGTTCTACAATATACCAATATCTCTTTTTCTTTATCTAGTTCTTTTAACCTTTGTTGCAATTCAGACAGTGGAATTAAAGTAGCATTCTCAATGTATCCAGCGATATATTCATCATGAGTTCTAACATCAAGTATCACTAGATCTGGATTGGATTCTATCTTTCTTTTTGCTTCATGGACGCTTATATTCGTGTAGGTTGTTTCTGTTTGTAGTAACTGAAGATAAACACCAACACAAACTATAACAAAGAAAATCAATATCGTCAAAACAACTAATTTTATGTTTTTGTTTATTTGACCCCTCCTCCTATAGTCAACTTTATTCCTAATTTGTTTTTTTTATGGGGAGAAAAATCGAATTAATTTATAAAAATACCGTGAATTCATCCATCCTGCTCAACATAACGTTTTCTATTAGTACATTTAAGTGATAAGATCTGGAATCCTTTGAAGGTAACTTAAGTTTCTTGTAGGTTTTTGGATTTGAAAGCAGAGTGTTCTATGGTTTATTAATACACATAAGAAGTGGAAGAACGGAACTCGAATTACCACAGTAGGTGGGTTGCATGGTAAAACGTTCTGTTACACTCTTCGTGGTGTTCCTGCTTCTGCCCCTCTTATATACTTTTCTACTCTTCGTATATGTATATCCTCAAAGTACAAAGTATGTACTCACCCAAAACGTAGGGAATACAAATGGAAGAGGGTCAAAGAAGAAAAGGAAAAAAAAGCACGAAAAGGAGGAAAAAAAGGAGGCTGACCCGGACCAAGTCACCAGAGAAAAGGAAAATATCGGGGGGCTTCAGGACAGAAAAAGACTCACAAAACCATGGTATACTGCTCAGTATTGTCCAAACTTGCAAATTAAGGAATGAAAACTTCATAGAAGTCCTAAACAATCTTGTTTTTTCATAAACCAGCATCAAACAACCAAAGAAATCGCAAAGGAAAAAAAAAGCAGCCATCTCCGCTTATGACCTGAAAAGCCAACCAAAAATCCGAGAATATCAACATGCATGGGAGAAGGGATCTTACACGGGAAAAACCCTGCCTTGGACCACAAAAAACTTAATGATTACTTACAGAAGTATGATTGATAATGATAATCGCTGATTAGCGAAAAGTCATCTAAATATCGATGATCAGCGATATTACTTATCTATATAGTACCATCAGCGAAGAAATTTGCTTAATTGATAAAAATATAGATTAAATAATATTTCTCTCTCTAAATGTTTTTAAAGGGGAAGTACATTTACATATATCTATATGATTTTTTTTCTACCATAAAAAAAAACAAAATTAAATAAGAAAAACACACAACTCACTTGGAGAGAGAAAAATGGCAGTCGAATTAAAACCAAAATATGGCGTTTGGATTACAGGTGCAATCTGCTGGCTCTGGACCTTTATAATGGCTTGGATATGGTGGCCAATCTTCACTGGGGTACTGGGAGCTGTAATGCCCAATATGACATACAAATGGGCTCCTGGTGGTGGACCTGGTGCCTATGGACCTGCTGAAGCGATCTTTATCATGGCTATTATGGCGTACCTATTTACTGATGTCAACTATGGACTCTGGGGAGCAACTCTTGGAGGAAGATTCACTACACAGCCCATGAAAGGCCTCTATAGGACCGCCCTTGGACTTATAATAGGGGTTCTCAGCTGTATGATTCTATCAAACATTTTCGGCGTATCTTGGACAGCCTATGGCTGGGCTGAAATGTGGATTCCTGGTAACGTATCCGGCACAGGATTAGGATTCATAGGATGGGGCGTTACGATCGGCTTCGTCTTGGCCGGATTCTTCGTTTACGGTTGCTATGGTGTATTCTTTGACAATTGGCCGCTTACTTCTGATATTGAAGTACCACAACCAAACAAAGGCACCGTTACATTCTTGATGCATGCTTGTATTACATACCTGTTAGTCACTGCCGTCCTATGGCCATATGCAGGCTTTGGCCCAGCTGGTGGCGCTGCCGGAACTGTGCAATGGGATCTGAATCCACCTGGGTTCCTTGGCCCAGTAGGATCATGGCCATCAAACGATAGTTATTTCCCCGCCCTCACATTCTTCGGCTGGTTCCAATGGGCTATCTGGTGGGAATTCATTGGGATGAACTGCTTTGAATCGGAACCAGGAGCATCACTTGGAAAAGGAAAGCAACCTCTCACAGGGGCGATCAATACACTCTGGTGTATGATAGCGGGCTACGTCACGTATATAATAGGTTATTACTACGCTGACTGGGTAATGTCTGGATTAATGGGCGCTTGGGTAATCGCTCCAGGAGTCACAATGGCGGGCTTAAAGGCATCCAATTATTCGCTATACTGTCTTTACCTAGGAAAGGGCGCACATATGATGGCTATTGGAGGCCTCTTAACTGGTCTACCTGCTGCTTGGTACTTCGGTAATTGGCCTGCTCCAGGATTAGAACCAATGGCAAGCATAGGTGAATCTAAGGCAATGAGACTTATTATCAGATACGCCCTACATCTAGGATTCGGCGCTTTCGTCATGACCTGGATCTTTTATGCTGGTATCTGGCCAATATGCTCTTATGGTAACTTAGGGGGCGATTACTGGTGGCATCCGCTTATAGGACCTGCTACTCAAACGGGTTACAGTATGACTCCGTATGGTGCAGGATTTGGTGAATACGCTTATAGTGGCAAATTCGCAGCTGGAATGCCATTCGGTATGGAGCCTGCTGCTGCCGCGTTCTGGTGGATTTGGTTCATGCTATACTTCAACGCCTATTGGGACAAATGGCCATTCAACGCCGCTGAAGGCGGTGGAGCCGCAGAGTAGTGAAAAACTAACCCTACTGAAAATAAACTCCTTCAACTCCTTTTTTTTTCTTATCAACCTGATCTAACCATGTTTAAACGCTCTCCTTTCCGTGTCTCAACGTAGAAAACAACAACCCCTCCCATTTACTTTTCTCACCTATCAAATTACGAAACCAGCGTATATCAACCACCAAGAAAATGTAGTGAACGACAAATCACATGTATCAATCAATACTACTAGAACATAATAACAAGACGCTCAAAAGTTTCAAATGACTAAAAAGCAGCGACCATGAACATAACTTACAAAAATCTACTTTTCTCCCTGGAATATCCGCAGTAGTCCACTCCCACTTATTGGTGACAAATAACAACAACCCGAATGCGTGTTATTCACAGTATATATGTCCTCCTACTTTCTTTCTGAACCGAAGTACAAGCAGTAAACTTCACCCTTGACTTCATCTTTCCCAAATCATCTGAACAATCTAACTACTTCACAGTCCACCGCTCACCTAAAGAAGACATATAGAAAAACAACAACCAAAATAAAAAAACCAAAACCTGACAAAAATATCCATTAAAAAGAACGAAAATATTTATATATTGTCCAATATAATGAGATTAATGATGATGAAACACAAGGAAATCTGGGGTCTTCCCTTGGACAAATCAACCTTTTGGTATTTTGAAAAGCATTTTGAAGTCAACCTTCCCCCGAAAGAGTCCTATAAAGAAATCAAAAAAATACTGGAAAATCATGCTTGCAAAATAAAGGACGAGCATCATTATAAAGGATTCAACCTTGAACATGGCCCCCGTACTTTCAAAAGGGTTGGACAAACAAAAATAGATCCAGGTAAGGAAAATTCATCAAATGTAATCTTAATTACAAAGACGATGCCCATTGGACTTATCCCCCTGGGTGCAGCGATGACGTTAACCCTCGTTTTCTGGCCCTCTATTTATTTTTATATACTTTTAGGGGCACTAATAGTTTTTTCGTTTCTTCACCTTTGGATGGTTAGAAATTCGTTAAAATCTTGGAATTCCAATGTAGATTTGAAAATTAATAACCTTATATCATCTCATAACGTAAAAAGAATGAAACGCTCACGTAAAAAATAATGACGAATGTAAACAGCCTCCTTCTTATCGAGGCTGAATCAATTCCCGCACTACATAACCTATCCAAATCAATATGCTCCTTTTTTAAGAGAGACACCAAATTCGTAAATTTAGCCCTTGCATGAGCTTTTGCATGTTTCCGTTTTTGTCTTCCTCGAACGATATCTGTAATAAGTGATTATACAGTCAGCTGTAGCCCGTTGAAGTTACTAGATGGGTTTTTTATGAACTTGTTTTGTAAAGAGAAGGAATTGATCATATATTTAAATAATATAATATTTTAATCCCAATTCTGCTAAATGATTAGAAGTTATTTGCTAAAGCTTTAATATTCCATAAAATTAGAAAAGTTTAAAAATTCTCAAACGTATTATGAAATAACTAATGATAAGAAGAAATAATGATAAATGCATCTGAGGTTGAAAATTTGGCTGAACCACCTGATTTTTGGAAAAAATGGAAAAAAGAAAGACCTGACCCTAAAGATATTTTTGAACCAGAATCACCGTTACCTCTTACTCCTCAGAAACCTATCGTTCCTCCCACAAAATCGATAGATGCTCTTCTACAAGAAATTCTCACAAGATTAAAGAAACTCCAAGAAGATGTGACAGAGATAAAGAGACGACTGCCAAAATAATTTTTTACCTTGAAAGATTCTCTAATCGGGTGAAAATATCGTAATTGCTTGATCGTATTCGGCTCCAAGACGGCTAAACATTTTAAACCCCCTTAGAGCGGATTGGTGTATATCTTTAAGGTGACTAGGATTTCTCAATCCTAGGGTTGATGTTTTATGTGACTTGTATAATCTTTGTTATTCAATTGCTTTGATTACTCTCCACGCAAATTCTAGATTGGGTACGGAGACTCCATACTCCTTTGCTTTTTTTACAATATAACCAATAGTTGCGTCAACTTCAGTCTTTCTACCTCTTTCAATATCTTGTAGCATTGATATTTTTATCTTTGTTAACCCATTCTTCTCAAATTGTTCGCCTCTATTCCTAATCATCTCAACGGCAATATCCATATCTGCATCAACTAATTGTTCAATTCCAAAGTTGAAGTAGTCTTTTATAACTATTCCTAATTTCCTAGCTAATGCGGCACATTCTCTCACCACAGAGACAAATAGATAGGCTGTATGCTCATCTTTGAGAATTTTATGAAAAAACAGTCTTGTGACTGCGGCAAGTGATGCTGCAGGTGTATATTGAATCAATTTTGTCCACTCTGCGGATTGGATACTCTCTGGAATTCTTGTCTCTAAACCTGATTCATTAAACATTCGAGTTATTCCCAAAACTCTCTCTGTTTTTTCGTTATTTAACTCGCCAAAGTAGGTGATTCCATCATAGGTGTGTGCCACTTTTCCAGGTTCAAGAAGAGTTGCACCGATTATTGTTGTTGCACCAATAACTTTTTCCCCTCCGAAAAAATCAGACAAAACCTCATTCTTCGCTACGCCATTTTGGAGGCTCATGACACATAAATCTTTTTGCTGTTTTAAATGCGCGACGCTTTCTAAAGCATCAATAGTATCTTTAGTTTTTACAAGAAGGATCAAAAATCTAGCTTTTGAAATATCTCTTGGATTAGTTGTGGCTTTAGCTTCAATAGTTCGCTTCCCTGTCCTGCTGACTATTTTCAACCCAGTTTCATTGATTTTGCTTACATGATCTTTATTTCTTGTAACAAGGGTTACATCAAAACCGTTTTCGGCTAAGCACCCTCCAATGACCGAGCCCAAAGCTCCGGCTCCAAGAATTACTATTGTCATGACTTCAACCGTGAATCTAATAATTAAAAAATCTTTCTGCTAATTACCATTAAAAAAAAATCAAAATGCAAAGTAACGATTGAAAGTAGCGAATTCTGTATGTGCATTTAAAGTATACAAGTTGTATGGAAGTTATCTGAAAAATTGAAAGACTAAAAAGAAACCAAAAAAAATTCTCATTTCTTTGAAAAAATTCCAAAAAAATGGAAAAATTAAAGCAACAGGTCATAAACCCTTCGCGCTTCTTAAAAGAAAAATGAAAAAATATTCTCTATACCACAGAAAAATAAAGTTATGCTACTTCTCTAGTGCTTCTTGAATTTTTTGGACAAAAACTGATTCTGGGACCGCACCCTCGATTGTGGTATCCTCGTTGATAACAATTTTTGGAACAGCAAATACAGCATATTTCTGTGCGAGTTCCCGAAATTCCAATCCATCAATTCCATCTGCTGTAATATTATCATTAATCATAGCTAGTTTATGACTTGTTCTCACTGCACGAGGGCAATAGGGACAAGTTGGAGTTGTAAACACTTGTATATGAACCTTTTCGGAAATCTCTTTGATTTGCTTTTCGGTGTCTGGATTTAGATCGGGGGCTCCAGTTGAAACATCGACTATGTCATCAATAAGTGCACCAAACTCGTATCCAGAAGGCAATCCAAAATACCTGACGTGCGGTTTCCTTTCTGTGCTATGAATCACAGTTGCTGGAAACTTATCGATATTGAATTCTTTTGCCTCTTCAGAATCTGGTTCGCAAGTGCATTGCTCTATGGTTATTTTTGGTGATTGATCTGCAACTATATTGATAAGATCTATTGTATCGTTACACCCGAGACAATGGTCTTTTGTTGCAAAGACATACAATTTAACATCATCTTTTAAATTTTGAAATTTTTCCCTAACATGTTCTAAGGTTTGTTCGTCTATTTCGACAACCATTTTCTCACCTCAAGATTTTATGCATCGCTCTTCTTAGACATGTATTTTGCTTAAAAAGGAAAAGTTTTAGTAACTATTAAGTTTTTTTATGTGGGTAAGTTGATGTCTGTCCAAATCTATATCGTCATAGAGTATACAGCTTTTAGAGATGAAAAATAGCTGTTTATACATTCAATGTTTAGTTCGTAGCTGAATGTGGGGCGCTATCCACATAAAGTATGCGTCGATGCCTTTACATCCTCCATTATGCCGCAAAGTCAAATTCTGAGTTGATACGGAGGAGAATATACATATATAGTATTCCGTGTTTTCATGTAACTTTGGCGATGTACAAGCCAAAGATAGGATTTTCGGAAAAGTATGTATATTTTCCAAGGGAGCAATCAAATTGTAGACCAGGGATATCTTTCCATAATATTTTTTGTTAATCTTTGCACCTTTTTCTCTTCTGAAGTGTTCGCATACGTTAAAATGGCGACAGTTCCCCCTCGGGTCCTTTTGAATTTTTGATACATAGTCTTCGTTGTATTTATCACATCTATTACAACCAAAAGATCTGCATTCGGTATATCCAAATCTCTTTCTCCAACAGGGGACATAATCAGAGAACTTTGTTTACTACAATTCTTAAAATCATTTAAGATGGTTTTCTTGTCCCTTGTTTTACCTGTTAGCACAAAAACGCTTTGTCCCTTGCTTTCTAATCCTTTGGCTATTTGATTAACCATATCAAGATACGAGCATAAAATTACTGTTTTATTATTTTGCATTGCTAACTCAATAGTCTTTACTGTTTTTGGTGAAATCCAAGAAATTTTTTTGCGAATTGCATTGACATTAAAGTAATTCTGAACGAAGTCTTGATAAAAAAACCGAATATATCTTCTAGAAGTCATCGCAAAAACATATTTGCGCAACATAAGAAGAGAAACATATTGATTCTTCAACTCGGTGGATATAGGTAATCTATCCAAGATAAGATGAATTTCTCGAATCTCATCTGAATCTAATTGATAATCTTCTCCTTTCAGTTCATTGTTTATTTTGATCCTAGTATTTTTTATAATCTCATCTAACATAGCACAAATATTTTGAGTTGCAGGATCAGATACAGGAATTATTTCTATTTTAGTTATTTTCATAAAATCTTTGACATCTGTTTCTTCGAGATCTTCCATTGTAATTAGGGTTGTGCCTTTTAAATAATTTTTTAAAGTGTGTAGTTCCTTTCTGATTTTCAATTGATCTTCATTAATAACTACATGATCATCTCTTAATGTTCCACTCATCCCAATTATCCAAATTGATGAAAAGAACGGCAAAAGAAAGTTCCATGGATGAGTTAATACGACTCTATCTGAAACCCTACGAATAATAGTATCGATTTCATTTATTATAAAGGCATCAAAATCTTTTGCATGAATTATTCCTCTTCCCTTGCCTTGTAGAATATTAGAAAGGATCATTGGGGTGCAGATAATAACTCTTTTTTCCTCTAGTATTTTTTTCCTCAAGGGGAAAGGCATGTTTGACGTTATCCAGCCTAATCCAGAAATTCCACCATAGTCGTGAGAGAGATATTGGACTGTTTCGGCTAAAGATGATGAAGACTGCATGATTAATAAAAAGCGTAGATTAGGAAAATACTCCTGAACTAACTGAAATGTGATAAAACGTTTTCCTAGACCGCAATCTAGTTCAACAAGAGTATTTATCCCGTGATTCTCACGAAGGCGGTTTAAAATGTATTCTTGGTATTGTCTATATTCGAATTTATTATCCATTTGCCAACACTTTCTGGTGTAGCTAAAATACTTACCCGATATAATTAAGCAAATGTTTCGGGTTTCTGGTAACTATCAAGTTTTTTGTGGATAATTTCTATTTCATCTAACGACTACAGCATAAAAGAAGTCCTGAACGTAGCGAAAGATTTAGATGAGTGTCGTAAGACACAGACCTTTTATGCAGTGTTATCTGAGGTCGAGGCAAATAATACGTTCCATTCAGATCAAAATCTGGTCTAAAAACTTCTTCATTGTTGAGCCACCCTGTTGTCATTTCAATCATTTATTATCCTTCTATGTCCTTTTGGACATGTTCCATAAGAACAGTCGTAAAAGCCTTCATCCCACTCCTCGGCAACATTATAGTGTGTACGGCAGTATATTTTATCACAATCTGGACAGTATGCGTCTATACCCATCTTCCATAAATGTATTTTCCATCACATAATAATGAATCTCAGAAATTTCATTTTTTTTCAACCAATCAAATATTTTTTTTGAGTGATTTAATCCAATGGCCTGAGAATGAGTTATTCCCTCAAATTCTTTCTTTGGTTTTTTTATTACCTTTGACTTCTTTTTCCGTTGTCATTTATTTTTCACTTCCTCCATTTTTTTTACCAAAATTTGGTAAAATAGTTCATTAAGCAGGTTTTAAATAATTTCTTAAGCGTTATTTACTGCCTCGATTTCAGATAACGTTATCGGTGTAAAAGAAGGATTTTTATTTATTTATTATTTTCGAACAAAGGAAAGCAAAAAAGAGAAGGATTTTAAAAGAAAATATCTATCATCCATTGACGGACGAGTTTGAGTTGAAAAACTCAAGAAAATATCGAAAAACGGGATACTATGGCTGCGAGCCATCCCGCCTAATAGTAGTTGGGGCTTCTTATGTTTGTTTATAAACATTTTTTTTCTTTTAAGACTTCTAAAAAAAGTGAGTGAGGTATAATTGAATGTCTGAACAACAATTGACCAAAACAAATTTGTCAGAACTTTGCGAGATAGCTATCAAAAATGGTGCAACAGATGCAAAAATACTTGAAACTGAAGAGATTGTTGTCGATCGCCGTGTCCGATTAAAATGCTTATATCCACGATGTGGATATTATGGACAAAATCTAATGTGCCCTCCATTCACCCCAACACCTGAAGAATTCAAGGAATATCTTTCAGGTTACCAATTTGGTATTCTGGTACAACTTAAAGAGCCAACCTCAAAAAAAATACAAGAATTATTTAAAAATGAAGATGCATCGTATGCAGAGTTAATGGAGCAGAAGGAATCAAGAATATTACTTGACGAGTGGAAAGACAC
>JAECRX010000130.1 GCA_016292335.1 Candidatus Sifarchaeum subterraneum
AAAAAAGACCTTTTACTTAAATATGCTAGAAAAATTCTTTCAGATGAACATTTTGCTTCCAAAATGCGTCCTTCTTTTAACCCTCTTGGCGATGGACTCTCTGGAGAAAGAATCGTTAAAATTGCGCGAGAAAGATGTAGTGTTGGAATTCAAATTGATTCCCCAATATTTTTGAAAGCACCTACAAAGACATTCCGCCTCTTTGGGATACCTTCTTCGTTGGAAGGCATATCTATAGCAGATCTAAAAAAGAAATTTCCAGAGATTGAAATAACTCTTGTATATGATCAGGATGGACGAGCTATATTTCCTCAAGATGAAGTGATACTTCGTAAAAATTGGAGTGTTAGAATTTCTGTTTAAACGCAATGATCGTAAATAATCTCGTCATTCAAAAGGTCATATTTTCAATGAGTTATCGAAAAGTAATAGAAGTTCCGAAAAAAATATTGCGCCCATATGACTCTATCACTATTCATCCCGATCTTGTCTTTCTGGTTGTTTCTCATGCTAGAATATCTGAATTTAGATCGATGATAAGACCTATAATTGCTACAATATATAACTGAACAAAAGAAAATTCTCTTAAAAGTTCGAACAAGGCTTTGTGTTCCCATTCGAGAAAAGATTTCTTAATAAAGAGCATGCCGTTTTCGAAAATAGAGAAGTTATCCAAGAGATCGGTGTATGTGTCATGTTGTGCGTAAGAATATAATTTATATTCCTAACTTGTGAAACTGCTATACTTAATAAAATCACGACATTAACCTCATATGTCTTTAAATTCTTCCTAAAAAACCCACGAAACATCAAGATTGTGAAAACTCTCCTATAAAATAGGATGATTTATAATGAAACGAAAACATTATAGAATTTTACTTGTAGAGCCTCCTTTTTATCGATTATTTAAAGACACATATTCGCTTGATAGATACCCTCTCTCTCTTGCTTATCTGGCAGGCATGATAAAGAGAGAAACAAATTGGAGTGTGATGGTTTACAACGCTGATTTTTCTCCTCAAAGTGAAACTATAAAAGTCAGTTATTTAGCAAGTACTGGCTTTGATAAT
Organism: Candidatus Sifarchaeum subterraneum; assembly: GCA_016292335.1. GTDB lineage: Archaea > Asgardarchaeota > Sifarchaeia > Sifarchaeales > Sifarchaeaceae > Sifarchaeum > Sifarchaeum subterraneum. Next base: position 1,071 of record JAECRX010000130.1, read on the forward strand.
TATTTAAACAATCTAAGAGACTTATCAGGGTCAGTTTGGAGGGTTATCAAATCAACTATATCAGAGTTTAATCCTGATGTAGTTGGAATTTCTGCTAAATCTCAAAATTTTGCATCAGCATGCATAGTGGCTAAACTCGCCAAAGAAATCAATAAGCAAATAATCGTGATTGTAGGCGGACCACATCCTTCTATGGTAGGATCTGAGGTACTTAAATGTCCAGATATTGATGTAGGTGTCAAAGGCGAAGGTGAAAATACTATTGTTGAATTACTTAATGCAATAGAGACCAAAAACGAATTCGATGGCATTCAAGGTATTATTTACAGAAAAAATGGGCAGATTTTTGAAAATCCCCCGAGAGAATTTATAAAAGATTTAGATTCGCTTCCTTTTCCTCATGAAACTGCCCCTGAAGTGCTAAAAGACTACGATCAATATCCGCTAACGGCGTTCCGCAATATTTTTGCAACCAGAGGATGTCCCTACAATTGCTTCTTTTGCGGATCTCGTAAAATATGGGGTCGAAAAGTAAGGTTTCGTTCCCCTGAGAATATTATAAAAGAAATAAAGGGCCTTCAAAAGAAGGGATTAAGATCTATTCATTTTGATGACGATATTTTCGGTATAAATAAGCAATATATAAATTTCCTATGCACAGCCCTTATCAAGTATTGTCAAGGGCTAAATTGGAGTTGCGAATTCCATGTAAAATTGGTTGATGAGCAAACCATTTCTCTTATGCATGCAGCAGGCTGTTATTTAATACAGATCGGTATCGAATCAGGTAATAATGAAATACTTAAAAAAATGAGGAAAAATTTCACTATTGAAGAAGCCATCTCAGCGTGTAAGATTATTAAGAAACATGGCATTGAATTACAGGCGTTCTTTATCATTGGTTTTCCTCAGGAAACTGAAGATACATTGAATGATAGTGTAGCAGCTATGAAAAAAATTCAGAGCGATTTGTTAACCTATAGCATATTTACTCCTTATCCAGGTACGGAGGCGTTTGAATTTTGTAGAGAAATTGGGTTGATCGATGAAGATTACGATATATCTTTGTATAATCATCAAAGTCCAGTTAACTGTTTTTGTATTAACATAACTCCAGCAAGATTTCGGACGTTGGTTTCTAAAATAGAGAAAATGGTCGACAGAAAAAACTCACTAAATAGCATAAAACAAGTCTTTTTTAGAAACCCCTTTTCGATATTTTCGAGAATGCAAGAGTTAGGAATAGGTAAAAGTCTTAAAGCGGGTATAAGAATACTTCTTGGTAAATGATTTGTAGGAAAATATATGGACTACTTCGTCTAACACAATATATGTGCCTCAGACTTACGTCTTGCCTTCAAAACATTTCCATTAAACAGAAATAGAATTGTGGAGAGGATATAGAAACCATGGTCTTAAGAACTGATGAGAGCGCCCTTTCATCAAAAGAAGATGATGAGGTGGTTATTAGAGTAGAACATGTCTCCAAGAAATTCTCCAAGTCCATCAAGCGCTCTATGCTCTATGGCATGAAAGATATTACCAGAAACGTTTTTCGGATATCATCAAACTCTGATACGCTCAGAAAAGGTGAATTCTGGGCTCTAAAGGACG
>JAECRX010000131.1 GCA_016292335.1 Candidatus Sifarchaeum subterraneum
TTTTCCATCCGAATCCCCCCTTGTTTCATTTTTTAGCCATGGAACGACAAATCGATTTCAATTCAGTTTTCTCCTACAAGTAGCGTGCTTGTCGCCAAATTTGAAAATAAAAAAAAATAAAAAGAGAACTTTCTGAGCACTGGTTATTTCCTTTTGCCTATATAAATTATGGCAACTATTGTGGCAATTACGACTGCGGTAGAAACGCCGATAACTGAGGAGCTGGATAGGATTGCAGTTCCAGTTCCGTCTTCAAAGCCTCCATCAGTTCCAGTTTCTGCCGACAAATCACAAATTCCGATTGTCGGGTCGTGGTCCACATAATTTTCGAAGGAAGGATAATTAAACCAAACTTTTAATCCAGTTTCCTCAGTCTTCTCTTCAGAATTTGCAGTTACTGTTACTGACTTGTCATCAGCTGTCGCCGAGTTTTCATATGAAAGGAATGCCTCACCAATCTGGAATCCCCCACTGCCTACCTCAATAGTATCCTCTTCTTTATCCGAGGAAAAATCGGTGCGTATTGCTAATCTGTTTTCAGAACTTGCGAAGTCCCAGTTTTCGATGTAAACATCGATCTTCATTTTGTTTCCATCATCTGAGTTAATGTGGCATGTTAAGACGATTTTTAAATTGTCTGAGACGACTTTTAAATTACTTAATGTCATTTGAGTCGAAGTTGGAGGTCCAGGCTCTTTATCTCCCCCACCGCCGCGTTTCGATCCAACTAGGGTAAAAGTGAATTTTACTGTGTCTGCGGTCTCTCCGGGAGGAATCTCGACTCCATCTTCAGTCGTAAAACCACTGAATTCCCAATCGCCACTACTTAGACCATAAGTCGTGTCACCTGCCACTCTTTCATTAACATCAAATTCTTCGTCACCATCGGAATCGCTGTACTCTATCAGTTGTAGGAATATCACATGATATGCTTCGTCTTGGTTTCCATCAGTACTCCAGTACCAGAAATGTGGCACAGGTCCAGGAACAACTCGTACATTGAGTTCCTCTGTTGAAACAACGACTGATCCTTGAGATCCGACACGAGCTTGGACGCCATCTTGTCCATACACAAAAGAAATTGGTACTAGTGCTAGAAAGACGATCAATACCACTGAAACTGTCATTTTTAGTGCTTGCCATTTTCCAACTTTGAGGATTTTCATTTTAATCACCGAGTAATAGATTGATTCTTTTTATTTATCCTTTTAGTTCTAGATTTTTCGAACAGGAGTTCGATTTTTTTCGAATGATTCAAGGGAGTAAAGAAGACCCCCTTATTCTAGCGGAAGAAAAGAATTTTACAACGAAACAATTCGTGGTAGAACAATGGTTTGAAGGTTTCACAGTTAAGACATTTTTTCTCAATTACCTCAGCATATTTTCCCACTCAAACTCCAATCGATCTTGGCAACTTCGGCTTTTGTTCTGATAGGAATATTGTGCTTTCAAGTGGCTGTCATGAGTACGGATCCCAAGATTATGAACCCAGAAGAAAGATTGAAATTGATTGAAAAATTAGCAGAAATAGACCCTTTTCTTGTTTTAAATCCTGAGGAAGAAGCTGTCGCCTTTTATGATACGACAATTGCACGATTGAAATATGCGGATTTGAATTGAAATAGCCTTTAACTGAAAGATATGCCTCAATAAGTCTATTTTTAAAAAAAGAAAAGTGGTCGTGATTCTTTATTTTTCATTGGTATATTTTGAGCCTGAAATAAGAGTAATTCTTCCTTTTTTTTTACATGCTATTCACTTTTGATAGAAACTAATATGAGAAAGTTCAATTGTCCTCTAATTCTCTTTATTTCACCGTTTATTTTTTCCACGGAAAAGAATTCATCTTCGAATTTTTTCAATAGCTCTTCATCTCTTCTATCTTTTATTATGTTGTAGGCTTGAAGCCAATGATGCATCATTGGAATTCCTTCGGGTCCTTCCTGGTCAAATTTATATGGGATATGTTCTCTTTGAGATATTTCAAATCCAGCTTCATTAAGCAATTTTTCCAATTGTTCTATATTGAAGACTACGTGATCAGGCCCATGAGAGATTTGAAAGGCTTCATTAACTATTTTATTGATAGTTAGGTTCAATGAACCGATTATTTCACATAAAATAAGTTTTCCATTTTTCTTTAATGCTCTGTGGATTTCTTTTAAAGCTAATAGATGATTTTTGAAATGATGTAATGCTAAAATACAGAAAGAGTAGTTAAACACTTTACTTTTGAGAGGAAGTTTTTCAGCTGTAGAGAGAATCAAAAAAGTATTAAAAATTTTTTTACTTAGTGCTACTTTCAGCCTTGCTTTTGCCTTATCAAGCCCTATAATCATTCCTGTAGTAATGCTATTTGCTATTATTTCTTCAAGTATACCTGTGCCGACTCCAACATCCAAAATTTTTTCATTTCCCTCAATTTCAACCATTTTCAACATTTTATCAAATAATATTTTTCTGAAAGGATCTCGCTTCATTCTTTTATCGAAATCGAGTGCTTCTTCGTAATCATTTTTCACTTTTTAATTTTCCTCCTATTCAATGAAATGTGAACAATGTACTTAACCTAAATGATTGAATTGCAATTCAACCAAAAAATGAATGTTTTTTTAAGATTTCTCCAGGAAATAATAAAATCACTTTCTAAATCATTTCTGGGCTTTGACATAAAAATTAATGGCGAAATTTTTAAGAAAAGGCCATTTTTTGTTTGCAATCCTGCTCAAACAATCATCAATTCTTTTTAATAGTCGGACAAGTTCATAATTTTGGAAAAATTTATAAAAAAGTAAAGAACTAATGTTCTTATAATCGATTATATAAACAAATTGTATTTTATAAATTAAAAATATAAATATTTTAAAAAATATACAAATATCCTCTAAAAAAATAATCTCAATAGATCCAACCAATCAAGCATTTTACGCCACAAAATTTATTCATTTATCCAATTTTGGAAATGCTGAAAGAGATATTAGGTTAAAAAACGGTAAGATTGTCGTTATGTAAGTTTATGTTGTGTGTTTATGTGTTTTATTGAACTTAGTTTTCTAGGATGATCTGATAATGAACGCCAATCAACTTAGAAATTATGGCGTTAATCAAAAAATAATCGCTATATTAAAGCAAAATGGTATAGAAACTCTCAGAGAAATCCAAATGAGTGCAATAGAACAAGGATTATTAAAAGGTAAAAATCTTTTGGTATGTGCCCCTTCAGCAAGTGGAAAAACACTTATTGGAGAACTTGCCTCAGTTTTTAGGTTATGCAATGACCCTATGGCGAAATCAATTTACATGGTTCCTTTAAAAGCATTAGCAAACGAAAAATATGAAGAATTCTCAAGCAAATATGAGAAACTTGGTATTCATGTAAATGTTTCAACTGGAGATTTCGACATCGTTCCAAAAGATCTTGAAGATAGCGATTTAATAATTTGCACTTATGAAAGATTTGACAGCATTCTTCGTGGACGGCAAAAATGGCAAAATCAAATTCAAACTATAGTCATCGATGAAATACACAACATCGGCAATGATAATAGAGGGGCTCGTCTTGAAAGCACGATAATGCGAATCAAAGAATATCTACCTGACGCTCAACTGATTGGCCTTTCTGCGACAGTAGGCAATGAACAAGAGCTGGCTGAATGGCTAGACTGTATGTTTATTTCAAGCGATGCTCGTCCTGTGCCCTTATACGTTGATGTAGCCGTGGTTAAAAACAAAGTCGAATATATCAAGAATGAATCTTTGAAGGTCATTGAAGAGGGAGGACAAGTATTAATTTTCGTTATGACTCGTAGAGAAAGTGAAAAACTTGCATTGAAACTTGCAGACTTTGTATCTACGAAAATTAGGAAAGAAGAAGAGGAAAAACTTCATAAAATAGTCGATAAAATGATGGAAAATGGCGAAATAACTATTTTAACAAAAAGGCTGGGCACATCGATAAGTAGAGGCATTGGTTTTCATCATGCCGGACTTTCTCTAAATGATCGCAAGATAGTTGAAAACGGTTTCAAAGAAGGATTAATAAAGCTAGTAGTTTGTACAACAACACTAAGTTCTGGAATAAACACCCCCGCTAGAATTGTATTTTTAAAGGACACAGCGATTATTTCACAACGGTCGAGCAAGTTCCGCCCAAAAATGATCCTTACGGAACTTAATGCCAACGAAGTACATCAGATTCTTGGTAGAGCTGGAAGACCAGGATATGATAAAGTCGGTAAAGGCTATATTTTGGTGGAAAATGAGGCTGAGCATAAAAAAATTATGAATAAACATTTCGTTTTAGACAATAGTGGTGAATTGAAAGAGAAACATAACGATATTGTAAGCAACATGGAAGACGAAGTTAACATTCGTGAACAAATGTTGTTAAGGATTTATGAAACTGAAGGTTGTAGTGAACCTGAACTAATTGATTTTTTCAACAAATCCTTTTGGTGGTATAAAACCAAAAAATCTAATGGCAATTATTCTTTATCTTCAAAACTTATGTTAGGCCATTATTCGGTAATAGATTTCCTCAAATCACACACAAAACCAGAATATTTAGAAAAAATAAAAGATATTCCAGATTCCAATGTTAAACTTCAAAGCATTAGTGGTAATCGAATTTGTGGCGTTGTTTATAGGGAAAGAGTTGGACGAGTTGTGGAGTTTGATATTGAAAAAGGACCCTACTGTGACTGTAACACATGGAAGTTTGAAGGTCAGCATGAAAACATTTTATGCGAACATTTATTGAAGTTTGGATTTCTGCTCATGAATCATCTGAAACTTAGAATTTATGCAGGTAACATTGTAGTTGAATCCCTTGGTGAAAAGAGACTAATGGATTTCTTATTAGAGAATGATTTTGTTTACAAAGAAAAATCTGGAAAATTGAAATGCACTGGGTTAGGAAGGCTAGCAGTTATCTACTATATAAAGCCAGAAACACTTAAAGTGATTTATGAAGGACTACTGAATAATGAAGAATTTACGGAAATTGCGGTTAAAGCCTTAACACAAGAATATCGCCTAACTAAGTATGATTCATGGGTTTTAGCCAAAATAGTGAAAGATTGGATTGACGAAACCACACTTTTATCTAACACTAAAAAATACAGTATCGAGCCTGGAGATTTCCAATCATTAATTGAAAGTCTTAAATGGATCTTTACAGCCCTGTCTGCTGTAGCCCGAAGGCTAGGACTAAAGGAAACAGAAAAAGAATTAAAAAAATTGGAAACCAGAATCAAATATGGCGTAAGAGAAGAACTCTTATGGCTTTGTAAAATTCGTATTCCCGGTGTTGGAAGAGTAAGGGCCAGAAAACTCTTCGAAAGTGGTTACAAGAGTTTAAATGATTTGAAAAAAAGTAGCTATGATGATTTAGTCATGATTGAGGGATTAGGCGAGATAACCGCAAATATGATTGTCGAATATTTTAACAAATAGATCTAATTTTATTTTAAAAATATAGTGATTTATTTAATGCATCCATTTCACGAGATCAATCAAACAGAAAAACTATAGAAATTACTTATGAATCCCTCTTTTTTGACAAATGGCTATGTTCGAATAAAAACCCGAATACTTTTACCACAAAAGCTATTTTATTCTTCTTAACTCTTCACCTTGAAGATGAAGATTTCAAAGGAGGATTTCTTAAAGTAACTAATTCCCCTACAATCGTTACAATTTGTTTTATCCTTATTATTTTCCAACTATTTAGAACGACTAATGAATAACTTGGGACCTGAAAATGAAATTTGTATATTATTATACTGCCCCTGAAATTTATTACCACAAACCTAAAATCGAGGCTACAACAGAAAGACTCCAAAGAAGAATATTAGAATTGTTAATTCGTATTGCAAAA
>JAECRX010000016.1 GCA_016292335.1 Candidatus Sifarchaeum subterraneum
GAAGCAACCTCAGCCCGGCTAGCACTATTTCAAAGTGGACAAACATCGTTCTGGTGGCCAGCTGACTGGGATCAGCATTCAGGTGGTCTATAGGGACCCAGAGGACGTGATCTCTTTGTTGGGTCAACACACATCCTACATTGAACACACCCACCTGACCTCTCGGCAAATGAATGGTCGCTTGGTGCGCAAGACCTTGTCCTATTCCAAGCAAGTGAAAATTTTGAAGGCTGTCTCAGCCTAGAAGGGTTGGTTATACAACCTGACATGCTCTGTCAAAACGCTGCGGGTAGAGGTCAACAACGAACTCCGTTGCTGGTAATTCGCTTGACAACAATGGCAGCTGGCTTGATTGATCATATCTTGACTGTTAAAGAGTTAGTGATGACGTTTGTTGACCCTGACATCATCAACATAAAATAGGGTGACTACCCTAGAATTGCTAAGAGTTTTACTACAAAATTTATTAACTTGAATTTTTGATATCAAAATCTTGTAGAAAAAAGTTTACAAAATTATGAAAAATCTTTATTAAAGCTTTACAGCTGAAGCAGATTATGACTGAAATATATACTTGTGTATATTCCAAATTGATATTTATTAACACAACTATACAAAGATATCTCAGTATAATACAAATACTCTTAATGCGAGACGATAGTTTTCTCGATGAATATCATACGTAAAGGTATATTATGCCAACTACTTGACCGATTTTTCTGTTAAATCGTCAAGATCCATGAAAGATGATCTAATGCGAATAAGAAATGAATAATTTACACAAAAGTGAAAATTGATAATCAAACAATCGTTAAAGTAAATAATTCGTGGCTATGGGTGATTGTCAAACTTCTAACAGTTTTTCGAAGATATTTACTACTAATGTAGTAAAACTATTCACTACTATGATAAATAACCAAAATACTTATAAAAAAAAATAATGTTTATACTATAGTGTAGAAAAAATTTACTACACTAGTTAATTAAATATTGGAGGTTCTCCCAAATTTGGAATCAAGTAAAGAAGTTACAGAAATTTCATATAATGATTTAAATAGGTGTCATGATTGTGGCGGAACTGAATTTGTTAAAGATTATTCAAGAGGAGAACTTATTTGCCCAAATTGTGGCTTAATAATTGAAGATGTCGTTATAGATCTTGCTCCAGAATGGAGAGCATTCACAAATGAAGAGAAAAAAAAGCGTAGTCGATCTGGTGACCCAATTTCACCATTAAAATCAGACTTAGGTATGTCAACGACAATTGGACTAAACATTAAAGATGCTTATGGAAAGAAATTATCAATTTCAACTCAACAAAAAATGAAAAAGCTTAGATGGATCAATGATAAGAGCCATAGAAGCGTGAATAGAAATTTAAGCAAAGCTTTGAAAGAACTAAAAAGGATAGCAAGTCAATTATCTCTTCCTATATCAATTAGTAAAGGCGCTGCAATTATTTACAGGAAAGCTTTAGCCCGAAAATTGATCCGCGGCCGATCAATAGATGGAATGGTTGCAGCATCGGTATATATTGCCTGTAGAATGAATAATATACCCCAAACTCTACGTGAAATAGCCCGAGTGTCAAGATCTAGAAAAAAAGAAATTGCCCATTGCTATCGAGTCATAATTAGAAGTTTAAATCTTAAATTAAGTCCTTCTGAACCAACTCACCTAATACCGCGTATTATCAATGAATTAAACTTGTCTATAGAAGTCCAGAAGAGAGCTACTGAGATTTTGAATAAAGCGAAAGAAATGCAGATAATCACAGGGAAAAACCCAATGTCTCTTACTGCTGCCGCGATTTATATAGCAGGAATTGAACTAGGTGAAAGAAGAACTCAACAGGAAATAGCAAAAGTTGCCCAAACAACAGAAGTCACTTTAAGGAACAGATATAAGGAGTTAGTAAAGGTCCTTGGTCTCAATCCACTATCCAAGACCTAAATACCAATTAGTGAACTGCCACCTAACAAGTTAGGTGGCTTCCTGATTCATCCATCTCCTAATGGAGCATGTCCAACAGGCTCTACGGGCAGTTCCTGCCCTGAAGACGATTTGTTTAAAATATTAGTTGCAGCATTAATATCTCTATCTATGGTAAGTTCACAATAAGGACATCTATGGATTCGTGTCGAAAGTTTTTTCGGAACGACATTCCCACATTCACTACACCGCTGGGTGGTTCCTTTCGGATCGACAAGTTCTACCCAAATACCAGCTTCCTCCGCTTTGTATTGGGTAAATCGTATCAATTGCCCCCACCCTGCGTCATTGATGGATTTGGCAAGTTTATGGTTCTTAACCATACTTTGGATATTCAGGTTCTCAAAGACGATCAAATCATAGGTCTTTACCATTTTTCTACTGAGTTTATGGTGGAAATCTCTCCGTTGATTGCGTATCTTCCTGTGAAGACGTGCGACTTTGATTCGCTGTTTACTTCTGTTGTTCGATCCTTTCGATTTTTTTGAGAGTTTTCTCTGCTCTTTTGCC
>JAECRX010000132.1 GCA_016292335.1 Candidatus Sifarchaeum subterraneum
AAAAACCGCATATACTGAAACTTTCAGCTCTGAGGAAGAAATAACTGCTGAACCTGCTGAAAAAATTAAAATTGAGATCAAAGTTAGGAATTTGGGTTATTATCCAATAAGAAATTTAGACATTATTGATTTTGTTCCTGAGGATTTTTTTGTTGCTGAAGGATCTACAAAATGGTTCAGTATAGATATCGCTCCAAGGAGTTCAATTCGCTTTAAATATTACCTTATTACACCTAGTAACGAAGGATCCTTTAATCTCCCACCTGCTGTCGTTGGACATATTGTGCAGAATGAGTTAGACAATGTTTATGCAATCTCTGGATCCATAACAATAACTACAGAATGGACTCCTAGCGGATATATTGTACGAACGTCTAGAGGTCACATGATTCTTTCCTTGGCTATAGGTTTTATGTTCTTTCTCATTGGATATTTATTTGGCAAAAAACCGCAAAAAATTGAATTTCCTGAGGAATTTCTTGAAAAGATAGAGAAAGAGAAGAAATAATCTAGTTTATAGAAAACTCGTGAGAATACTCCCGTCTTCAGGTGGAAGATGAATATACATCTCTTTAAATATGTAGAATCCCTGAAAAAGGCATTCGACCTTATATCTCCGTCCGAAATCGTTATTACGCCAAAAGCTCTGTTATCCTTTGGTTCCAGTCAAAGGAACACATGTTTTCCGTGATTAATAGTAACTTTTATCAACTAACTTGCGTTGATTTGCAGAAAGATATCAGTCTTTGAAAAGTGAACTACCCCGCCCTATCGGATGGGGCTTCCTGATTCATTCATCTCCTCATGGAACATGTCCAACAGGCTCTACGGGCAGTTCCTGCCCTGAATTATCTGTGATTAAAGTAAAGAATTGGCGAGTGTTACCTCAGCTCAATTCAAAAGTATATTGAAAAAAGAAGTTTAAAAATGTTGTGGAACTTTGAAACAAACGCAATTCATCCTCACACTTACGCATGGTGTCTTCTTACGAGGTAGATGATAAAAAAACTAAAAAATTTGAGATGAAATCTAACTAATTGAAGTTTAAGGTTGAATTTTTGATCTGGGCCTTGAATCCGATCTTTAAGGTCAAAAGAAAGATTTATCATATTAAAAACTTTTCCTTTGCTTTTTTTATGGTTCCAGATATGCCTAAGACATGAAAAATGACTGGGTTCTTATTTATCTGGCTAATAACTGCTAGAGAAGTCCTCAACTCTATTAATCCCTTATGAGAACAACGAATTATCCCTTTTTTCTTCCTTTCATCAAATTCAATTAACCAAATTCCTGTTTTACTCGCACCTAGTTCTCCATGCAAAGAAAAGAGAGATCTTGTAATAGAATTTAGTAGATCTGACTTTGAGATCTCTTCTAACTCAGTGATTATTTCAAATACAATATATCTGCCTCTTTCTTGATCCATCTGTCTTTATGTCTCCTCTAGCCCTGAATTTGTGATGATTCTTAAACCTTCCGTGATATATCCCTCCCTCATTTTTTCAATGTTGCTCGTAATTATCTGTTCTGGATTTTTCGTCAAGCATTGCTTTCCCAATTCTTCAGGTATATTTATCAATGTGCCCAAAGAAATAAGTTCTTTGGGTGCTCTCATTTCGTAAATTGATTTGGCTCCACTTGAAATTAATAATACTATTTCCTTCTTCAAAGCCGTATCAACAACTTTTCTCGTGTTTCTCAAAAATTTTGATCGAACAACGCCATATGTTTTTAAGAGAGGTCGGATGTTAATTTCAATTGCTATTGAATTTTCAGAGCAAAAATTGGCAGAAGATCTGTCAAAAAGCTTTGGATCAAATTTAGTCGGGAAAAAAAATATATCAAATCTCGAGTCTCGCGCAGCCCATCTGGAAACTCTTTTATCGGTTATCATGATTGCGCATAAATTTACAGCCCTTCTAAATTTTTTTAGGTCTTTTTTGAGCTCATCAATTTGATTTCCTATTAAATCTACCCTAGAAAACAAATTTATGTTGTATTCTGGTGCTATTTTTGAAAGTTTTTTAAATTCTTCAACATTCATATCTGGAAAATCGGCCAGACAAATGTTTTGAAAATCAAGTCTTTTTGCCATTTCAAATATTTCTTCAGGGTTGGATTCTCCAATCGAATGATTTGAAAAAGTATGCACATCATAGAAATTTGTCAAGGCTTTTGCAACTCAAGTGTTATTCATGTTATTTCTAATATATATAATAAAATTTAGCAATCATTTTAGAAATGAATAATGTCGCTAGATTAGCCAATCATTAATAATTTCTATTTTTCTAATTTTCTGTGGCATTCACTTCTTTTTGAATTAATCCAAGTTTCTCGCAAGCCTCTATTACTGAACTTTTTTTCGGGGGGAAGACCTTAAATTTTATCTCGCATCTGATGGGATCGGTTAAATCCATTTGGATTTTTCCTTGATATGCCTTTTGTTTGTTAAATCTAAGATAAAGGGAACATGAATTATCAACATGCATCTCTATTACTTTTCCTAGATTGATTTTTTTCCTTTCATCCATTTTTTGAACCAAATATTCAAGAATCTTCTCAGGTAATTGCTTTTTTCTTACATTTATCCGAAAAATAGAAATTGGATTCCCATAAAAGCCTTTAACTTTTTCTGTTTTGATTATTACTTTATCACGAATTTCTTCTGGTAAAAGCGATCTAAGGGCATCCTTTACCTTTTCAGCGTCTTCTGTAGCATGGGCAAAAGTACTCAGATTAAGATACCTCACTTCAAATTCTTCTTTATCAACTCTCGGCAAAAGTTTTCCCACATAACAGGTTTATGACCTTCTCCATTTAGATTGTTTTAAAAAAGAGTTAAAAAGTAGTCCAGATTTATTGATTGTGGAGATTTCTGTGTTTACAATAATTTTTCCTTAGAGATCTATTGCGATTTTTTTGGAAGAGGCTTTTTAGAATTTGTCTTGTCCAAATTTCTGTTTGCCTTGATGGTTATCTATTTTCCCTGATGGCTGTGAGCTCCTAACTTGGACGTATCTTTTCAGCACCTTTTCCTTTTTTCCGCAGTCCCCTTGATTTTTTGCCAGCACTTGTTAATCCTCGAAACACCCGTCCCTTGTGCTGTGGTTCCTTAATCCAATTTATAGTTGGATCACTTAAAATTGCTGGATGGTGTGGATCAACTAAAATAATTTCGAACCACTTAAATCTGCCATCTTGAGCAACCCAATAGGAATTTAGCACTTCAAGGTTAGGAAATTTTCTTGCAGTCCTCTCTTCTGCTATCCATCTATGACTTTTACCTGCTGTGTATTTTTTGAAGCCCATTCTCTTTGATCTTCGCCCTGATCTTGGCCTCATTTTTTGGCGAGAGCCTCGCCTAACTCTTGCTCTGACCACTATGAATCCTGGTTTTGCCTTGTACCCTAATTTTCGAGCCCTATCAATCCTTGTCGGTTTTTCGATTCGTATAATACTTGGTTGGCGACGCCATTTTTGTAATCTAAGCCACATCAGATCTTTATATTCTTTCCCTTTTTCTTTCCAAAATTCGGCGACATATTTATACATTTTTTTTCTTCCCGATTTCTATGTTGTTATTGTTCAGCTTTTTCAAGCCACATCCTGGGATAAACTGGACAGAGATTTCCAATCTTCAAAATCAGTTCATGCTTTAACGTCTTTTAGTATATTAATAACTTTTTCGGCAACGTTGACGGCCGTTGATTTCCGAGCTTCATAGGTGGAAGCTCCGATGTGAGGGGTGCAGATTACATTAGGATGTCTAATAAGAGAATAGGTATTCTCCGTTTTTGGTGGTTCGATTTCGAAAACATCCAGCGCTGCACCAATTATTTTGTTCTCATTTAACGCCTTAAGCAAAGCTTCTTCATCAATTATGGCGCCTCTTGATGTGTTGATAAAATAAGATCCCCTTTTCATTGATGAAAATTCCTTTTCTCCAAAAAAACGATAATTCCAACTGTTAAGGGGGATATGTAATGAAACGATGTCACATAATTGGAGCATGGAATAAAGATCAGATTGATCAGGTCCAAAAATCCTAATATCCATTTCTTTACCTTGACTGAGTGCTTTCCCATTGTTGTCATACCCTAAAACATTCATCTGGAAGACAGCTCCACGTCTTGCAACTTCTAATCCAATATGTCCACAGCCAACAATTCCGAGCGTTTTCCCTCTAAGTTCATTTCCCATCAATTCATGTTTTAGCCATTTTCCTTCTTTCAATGATGTATTTGCTAAAGGTATTTTTCGAAATAGTGAAAGAAGTAATGCAAAAGTGTGTTCAGCGACTGAAACGCAGTTAGCTTCTGGAGTATTTACTATTTCGATTTGGGAAGTCTTAGCAGCGGTTAAGTCTATATTATCGAGACCTGACCCACTTCTTCCGATGACTTTCAATCTTTTCCCAGCTTCAATCACTTCTTTTGTTATCTGGGTTCTTGATCGGACAATGATTGCGTCAAAATCTTCAATTTTCCTAACTAACGAATCATGAGATATAGTGAAGTCTTCATCGACAAAAACCCCTTCCTTTTTTAATAAATCGATTCCGTCTTTACCAATTTTATCGGCAATCAAAACCTTCAAGTTTATCACCCAAAAAATTTTGACTTCTTTTTTGGAAATTTTGTTTATTTTGAATTTGACCCTCGTAGATGTGCTTTTCCTATAATATCCTCCAAAATTTTTAAGGCTCTAAGGCTCTTTTGGAGAAAAAAAGAGATTAGTGCCAGCACCAAGTAGAAGAGGTTGAATGATCATTAGCATAACAGGCTAAGCCAGATAAAAATTGGCAAGGGAACGTTGCGCGTTTTTTTATACTGAAAAGCAACATTGTCTTTGGTGTTAATTCCATTGGCGCAACTCAGTCAACCTACAAAATTGTGGTGCTACCTATTGTTTTTATGATTCTACTTAAAAACTTACCTATAATATAATCTATAATCACAGACACACATAACTGTAGAACAGCAGGTGAGTCATGCAAATGTGGAAGGCCATTATCTCAAAGAAATCACGGTTCAGGAAAATCTTCATCCAGAACGTTGCGACCGTTCAAACGAAGGTGGTCTCGGCCTTCTGCAGTTTCCTACAAGATACACGGCATGATCAACTGTCATCTTGGGAATATGCTGGTGGATTAAAGAATATTAAAAAATAAAAAATAGGCTCAAGAACTTTGAATGGCTCAACTAATTTTGGTGAAAGTGAAAGTTCCCACAGGAGTGACTGTTCCATCAACTAAGAAAGGACTGGTTTCAATTCTATTTATAGGTTCAGGTGGATTTGTTGGCAGGTCTGGTGAGGTATAGGTCGTTCCGCTATCCGTTCCAGCATCATAGGCATATAAAATGACAACTTTGTTAGTGACCCACCTATTATTTTCTAGAAGGCTCAGACTTGATACACCTACAAACCAATCAGGGCTTGGAGCGACCATTGATACCAAAGTGACGAATGGGAAATCTTTGCTAATATTAAATGAAAGGCTGACTGAAC
Source organism: Candidatus Sifarchaeum subterraneum (assembly GCA_016292335.1). Classification (GTDB taxonomy): domain Archaea; phylum Asgardarchaeota; class Sifarchaeia; order Sifarchaeales; family Sifarchaeaceae; genus Sifarchaeum; species Sifarchaeum subterraneum. The sequence continues at coordinate 5,509 of JAECRX010000132.1, forward strand.
CAGGTGATCTAGCGATGCCACCACCCGATAGTTTTGTAAAGGCATATCCGTTTTGGATGGCAGCGTCAATTTCACTATTTAATGGATTTTTACTTCCCTTTTCAGCCATATTTTTGATTCCTGGGGAAGCCAGTTGTCCCTCTTCCCAAAATGTAACCTTGGAATTATGCGTTGCGCCAATTAATCCTGAAAAGTGAGGATTTGGTGGGAAATCCTCTGGATGGGTTTCAGAACTCCAAGTAGCTTCAAAAGTGACTTCATATTCAGCTATGTTTTCGCTTTCGGAATAATAGCTATCGGAATAATAAAAAACGAGCGCAAGGGATAAAATTCCGACTATAGCTAGAATTAGAACTATCTTCAGAGGCTTCATCATATTTTTCACCTTCTAAATAATGTTCTTTTAATAAGATATCTATTAGCATGGCTCAATTGTTTATAAATAATAGATAATTCAAAAGAGTGGTTTGTTTTGTTGTTACATTTTTAACGAGATTAGATAATTTAATTCCGACAAAACGAACTTTCTTTCATTTAAAATTCTTAAAGGTATTCCTGGCCATAAAAGATTAGATCACACGTTTTCAGTCATCTTTTGTGTTAAAGAGATGTCTATTCGTCACATTCATCCTGACCTTTCTCTAACACACCTCTGTTGGAAAAATATTCTCTTTTTAAAAATGTTTTACCAGTAAACGTTCAGTGACATCCTCACACGATTAACCTCGTGTGCTTCCAGCCCCTATTTCATGGCGTGTAGTTCCTGCTTCAGTCACCCTCCAACGAGGATATCCACAGGCGTAACTTCCGACTCGTCCAGCCGTAGCTCTTTTTAGTATATTTATGGCAGAATTTAAGTCCCGATCTATTATTAATCCACAATAAGGACATTTATGTATCCTTACTGTCAATGATTTTTTAACTTCCTTTCCACATTTACTACATATTTGACTCGTTCCTCTTGAATTTACTTTATAAAAGTCTGCTCCAGCACTTTCAGCCTTGTAACAGAGCATTTTTATGAAGTTATTCCAAGAAGCATCA
>JAECRX010000133.1 GCA_016292335.1 Candidatus Sifarchaeum subterraneum
CCTTAATCCTGATTTTCTTGAACAATAGGCACAAACTTTAGTTTGCAAGAAAATATCTTTGTAATCTTGAATGTGGATTGTCCACATTAGGGGGGATAAGATTGAGATATGAAATTGCTCCACCCAAAACAGAAGGGCTACGAAATCAATTCAGGAGAGAACTCCTTGAAATTTGATTACACTTTTTTAAAGTGCTCCTTCGAAATAGGCCCCTCGATTTGTCTGAAGTTATAAACGCTGGAAAATCATTTGTGCCATCAGACACAAGATTAACGCCAAGATCCTCCACCTCTACGGCTGGCTTGCCATGAGCTGGATAAAAAAGGTGACATTTATTCTCACCAAATCCAACGATATAAATGATTCTGTTGATTTACCTATTTAAAAAATAGGATTTTAAAACAAACTTTTTGAAAAAATAGGTTTATCCATTCTTTAACAGCAAAGATAAGCCTTCGAAACCTAAAAAAGTCTTAAATCCTTTAAAAAACCACTATATCCTCTCTAACGCTCACTATTTTACCTCATTTTTCCTTTATTTATGCCTGTTGTGGTAACAAATAGACATACTTATCCCCATGACGAATGAATCTTTTTACATTGCACGCGAGTGCTGCAAATATCATTTGTATCCTTATTCGCTCAGACTCTCTATGCCTTGCTCTTCTCATCCCATGAGCCCTCACCATTTCGCTTACTGCCCCTTCTGCTCCTGCCCGTACCGCACACTGCTTGCGATAACTCTGATCTTTCATGTATTGGTGATGGCGTAAAGCTCCTGCATACCCTGCTTCATCTAATGTCAATGTAGCAACACTCTTCCCAATCTTCACAGGACATCTTTCCTTCAGCTCACAACCTACACATCCATTTACATCAAAATGTACATTGACTTTCCCTGTCTTTTCACTACGTCCCTGATCTATAGGAACCTGGCCCTCAGGACATTCCTCTACTATAAGTTCTTTTGTCTCTTCATCTATCGTTACTTCAAAATCAGCTACATCCAAAGCTCGATTTTCCTCTTTAAATCCCTCTATTGACTGACTACGGCCAGAACTCGGACCTTCAAGTTTTATCCCTTTCTTGTCTGCACTCAATATCGTCTTCCCATTAACAAATCCTGCATCATCATATTGCTCTTCGGGTTTCATTTCTGCTTCCTCTAATCTTTCCTGAATCTCCGGCAGTTCCTTCACATCCCCTTTCGTATATTCTGTGGCATTTATATCTGTAATAAACTGAGTCTTGTTGTTCTCATCACACGTCTCACTCAAAAATCCCCTATGCCCAGTTACTTTTTGATCCCTCTTCCTAACATACTCCGTATCAGTGTTATGTGGACTACAGATGATCTTTTCCCCTTCCGGTATCTCTTTAATCTCCACCTTGGCTAATTCTTCTTCTCCCTCAACTACCTCACACTGTTGACTGAAAACTGTCCCTAAAGTCTTAAAACTCTCAAACTTATTCACCTCCTCATGATTCTCAAACTCTACCTTGAGAATATACATGTCTTAAGCCATCCATGTATGAAAAACGAGTCTGCCCTCTGTTTCTTCAAAGACGTGCCACATAGTTCCAAAAATCTATTTGTTATCCTCTCAAATAATTCCCTCAGAATCATTATATGGCTTAATATTAACAAATTGCATACCACCGTCATTATTCTTTTACTTTATTCAATTTCTTCCAATATCTTTGCAATCATAGGTTTAGTTTCCGGTAAATTCCTACTTACAATCTCCCATATTATACTCAAATCTAATCCAAAGTATTCATGAATCACAATGTTCCTTAACCCAATCATTCTTTTCCATGGAACATTATGATATTTTAGTTTAACATTTCCTGGAATATTATTTGCTGCTTCCCTAATGTGGATAAGCCACATTCACGATTATAAAGATATTTTCTTGCAAACTAAAGTTTGTACCTAAAAGGCAAGAAAATCGGTATTAAGGTACCAATAATTTCAAGATTTCTTATTACTGCATCTATAACCATATCCTTTTTTGAAAATGTTTCATAAGTCAAATCTTTGGTATAACGCTCAATTTTTTCAATCGAATCCTGGATGTCTTCAAAAAATATTTTGGGTGATCTTTCTCTCATGCAAAAATCACCTCTTTGAGAATCTTATCCTTTAGTTGGGGTCTCAATGCATTCACTGTAGCTAAATCTACCTCTTTGTTTAAAACCTTTTCGAGAAACTCCTTTAGATCGATAAATTCCCATCCCACTGGCTTATAAAATTCCACGAGAATATCTATATCACTCCTTTCCGATTCATCTCCTCTCACGTAAGAACCAAATATCCCTATCTTTTTTACATTGAACTTTTCCCTTAATATAGGTTTGTATTTTTTAAGTATTTCTTCTATCTTCGGTTGCGTTTCCATTGCCCTGCTCCCTTACAAAATCCTTAATGAATTTCTAGCTATAAACCATTTCTATCCAAGTGTAAATATTTAATCAATTGTTGATAGATCGATTGGTTATTATATCTTGATCTTTATCTTCAGCTTGCTGGGAATACCCCTTAGAGACTATTTTTTAACACAGTAAAACACAATAGAGTAAAAAATATTTTTCATAAACAAATATAAGAGTGGTTATTATTTTATTTTATTTAGTAGATTTTGACAAGTTTATTTTGTGTAAGTTAATGGTTAGATCGGTTATGTAACACCTGATCAGAAGCACA
>JAECRX010000134.1 GCA_016292335.1 Candidatus Sifarchaeum subterraneum
CATCACGAATGACAGTTTCTAATTTTTTATCCTTAATCTCCATGAGTCTGATATTTTAGTCCATCTTATAAATAAATTTTCCGCAAATAAAAGGAGAATTTTCTATTCTAGAAAATACCTTAGAAATCTAATAAGGCAAGAAGAACCTCCGCCAAGTTATTAAGACAGAAAAAATCTAATCCGTTGGACTTGATTGGCACCAATTATTCGATAAATGGTATTGAAAAAGAAAGAGAAAAAAGATTAAAAGAAACCGTCTTGCAATTCAGACAGTCAAGTAAATATATTTTCAAAAAATTCTGGTAGATCTTTGATATTTACTTCTTCTTGTACTTGTTGGACCATATTTCGCACAGTAACTTTTTCTTTTTCTAGTTCCCTAGGACCAACAATTACTACAAAGGGGATTTCTTGTGTGCTCGCTATTTCAAAAATCTTTTTAAGCTTTCTTTCCGCATGGTCTATCTCTGTTTGAATCCCCTCTCTTCGTAAAATTTGGGAAACTTCGATTGCTTTAGTTCGCAGTTCGTCACTTGTTGGAGCCACAAAAACTTTCACATTCGTTTTTTTAGAAGGAAATTTTCCCTCTTCATTGAGAATTTCAATAATTCGTTCAATACCCAAACTGATCCCAATGGCAGGAGATCTGGATCCGCCATAAAGCTCAACCAAATCATCATAACGCCCACCACCAGCAAGAGATCCAACTTGTTTTTCACCTTCATAAATAATTTCGAAAACAGATCCAGTATAGTAATCCAAACCTCTGGCAAGGCTTAAATCAACTTTAATTCTATCCTTTATTCCAAAAGCGCGTGAAAGTTCTAATATTTCTTTGATTTCATGTATTCCCTCAATCCCCACGTCTGTTCCTGCCATTAACTGTTCAGCTTTTTCTAAAATTTCTTCTGAGCTCCCTTCAATCAAAACAAATTCTAGTAATTTTTGAATTGCTTCTTCTTTGATCCCCCTGTTGGCCAATTCTCCACGTACACCTTCTATTCCGATCTTATCAAGTTTGTCTATAGCCCTAAAAGAATCAAAAACCTTCTCTTTTGGAACACCTGCAGCCCTTGATAAGCCTTCAAGAATCTTTCTTGAGTTCAATCTTATGTGAAACTTTTCAAGTCCTAATGAAATCATACAATCAGTTCCAATCGCCATTGCTTCGGCGTCAGATTCGGCGTGATTACTTCCAACAATGTCTGCGTCAGCCTGCCAAAATTCCCTAAATCTTCCCGCCTGTGGGCGTTCATAACGCCATACTCTTGAGATACAATAGCGTTTAAATGGTTTGGGAAGAGTAGGATCTGAGGCGATAACTCGTGCAAGGGGGACAGTTAGGTCATATCTCAACCCCAATTCTCGTCCACCTTTATCTTTAAATCGATAAATTTGTTCCCTGATCTCTTCACCACATTTCACGCCCAGGATTTCCCAAAATTCAAATGCAGGCGTTTCAAAAGGGTCGTAACCATATGCTTCAAACACTTTTCGGATTTTTCCAAAAACAGTTTCTCGCTTGATTGAATCTATGGGAAGAAAATCTCTAGTACCACGGGGTGTTTGCAATTTGCTCATTTTTTAGTCCCCTTACCTTTTTTCACGTAAAAATCATTCTGGATATACTTGGAGAATATAAGGATACTTACCTATATCATAAATCGCATTAGTTTTGCGTTGAACTATACTCCTCCCGTATTTAAAAATCCAACTCAATTTTAATTCTTTTTTTGACCTAAATTTCGTGTGATTGAGACTTTTTCTTTTTTTTTTGGGATCTCTTTTCCATTTAGGTGTTTGTTTTCTAGATACATGTGGTTAATAAGGAATATCTTTTTGTGGCGACCTCCCTATAAGTGGGGGATGCCAAATAGAAAACTCTTTTATGACATGAAAAACTTGTGGTGAAGATAAACTTTATAAATTTTTATTTTCATGTTTGAACAAAAACTCTATGCATGACTATTTGAGCAGGGCTAGTCTAAGCCCTGAAACTTAATAAGAAAACAGATAAGTCCTTTCCAAATTGGTAACCCATATTCCGCACATTTTTCACATTGTAAACGATATTGAGATTAGTTTCTTTACAGAAATCTGGAAAATTATTTTCATACTGTAAGATTGCCAACAAAAAATGTCATATAAATGTAAAGATGGACGGAATGCATGTTGTAAAACGATGTTCAGCCGAACATCGATAATTATGTGCGCGCTTATTCTTTGCATATGCGTACACTCATGTATACCCACATACTTTTCTTTTTGTTTTCTTAAACCAAGGGACGGGATTCTTCAAAACAAGAAAAGATACATGGAGCTATAAAAAAATGACGAGCAAAATTGGTATTATTGCACACTCTTTTTCAGGAACGGATATAAGACGCTTGACAGCTCATGGAAGCGTTTTTGATGTTCATGAAAAAGTAAAAATGCTCAGGAAAGTAATTATTGGCGCTATGAGAACTGGTGTTGACGAGATATATTATATGCCCGATGGTGTAAACCTATTCGAAAGAGCTGTTGTAGAGTTAATGCCCAGACGTAGTAAATTTGGCTGGGATCCCTATGATATTGATGATTTTAAAGACACACAATTAAACAACATCCATATATCACGGTTAGAGATGCTCAGGACTGATACCTACAAGGATTCGGTCAGAGCTGCCAAAATGATGGCGGACCTTGATATAGGCTGCATGATTACAATGGGAGGAGACGGTACGAACAGGGCGGTTGCCATGGGACTGGCAATGGGAAGGGATGAAAAGGGATGCAGGGAAATTCCCATAATTCCTCTATCAACTGGTACAAACAATGTTTTCCCTTTTTTTCTTGAGAGCACGATTGCAGGTATGGCTGCTGTGGCTATCGCTGAAAAAGTAGTGGGAAAGGATAGTGGAGCATTTATCAAGACAAAAATGGTGAACATTTTAAAAGACGGAAAATATACTGATCTCGCCTTAGTGGATGCTGTTGTGTTGGATGAAATTTTTGTGGGGGCAAGAGCTCTTTGGGATTTGTCTAAAGTTTACGAGATAATTACTACTAGAGGGACACCAGACAATATCGGAATGTCTTCAATAGCAGGATTTCTTCACCCCTTCGGGTTAGAAGAAGACCGCGGACTATACATAAGACTTGGACCCAAAGGGAGTAAAAATATCCAACGGAGAGTTAAAGCACCTTTTGCTCCTGGATTGATCGATGATGCAGAAATCGAAGAGTACAGGATACTGGAACTGGGAAGCAAAATTGAAATCACTCACAAGCCATCTATGTTCGCGTTAGATGGCGAAAGAGAGTTTTATATTTCTGAAGAGGATAATTATGAGGCACAATTGCTCAAAAACGGTCCTATATTAGTAGATGTCAAAAAAACAATGCTTCAAGCAGTAAGGAAAGGGTTCCTTGATCTGCATTCCTAATCTAAAAAAAGATTGAGAAAGATCCATAGATCCTCATATAATTTATCAACAGATCAAGAAGGGGCAGATATCATAAATATTTACATTTTCTTTCCCTTCTTCTTACGCATCTTTTTCTTCAAAAGAAATTAGAACTCCTTTCCAACCTACTAAGATTATTATACATGCACTCATAGTATTCCAATAGATATCTTTTCATGCTTCTCTGGTTTATTTTCACTTTAGTGAAAAGATTTTGTCTTTGGAATAAGAAGAAAAATTTCTGTTACAATGGAGAAGTGCAATTGAATGTTACAAATAGGCGTTATTGGGTCAGGAAAAGCGATAAACAAGGAAATCTATAAACTTGCTTATGATCTAGGCAAAGAAATTGCAAAAACTGGTGCATTACTTATTTGTGGGGGACTTTGGGGGGTTATGGAGGCTGTATCCAAAGGTGTCAAAGACGGTGGTGGGTTAACCATAGGAATTCTTCCCTCGATGAATAAAGGAGATGCAAATCCATATATCGACATCGCTATACCCACGGGGCTTGGTCATATTAGAAATACATTGGTTGTCGCTAGTTCAGATGTAATTATCTCCATCTCCGGATCGGTTGGAACATTGTCTGAAATTGCATTTTCAACCGTCCTTGAAAAACCAATTATTGTGATCACAGCATCAGGCGGTGTTAGCGCAGAAATATCAAAATTGAATACGGTAAAAGATTTAATTTTCACTGTTAGTTCACCAAAAGAAGCTATTGAAAAAGCCATCGAAATATGTAAAGAAAAGTAATATTTGAAGGTCTTTAAAAAATAGTCGAATATCCCTTCAAAGTAAATTTTTTCAAAAATATAAAATCGATATTACCAAAAACCCAAAATGGTAATCATTCCAAAAAGAACAAATATAATACCTGCCACCCTTCTCAATTTATCTTGAGGGATTAATCTAGAAAAATTAGTCCCTAAGAATACCCCTAACCCGCTTATTAAGGCTAATCCCGTTAAAACACCAAAAAATACAGTGATTGGTAATTGATATGTTGCCGTTAATAGAATGGTTATAATCTGAGTTTTATCACCAAGTTCACAAGTTGCAATGAATATTAAAGATGTAATAAATTCTGGTCTATCGCGGGTAATCTCGTTCTTTTGATCTATTTTTACTTTTTTTAAAAGAAGCCCAAATCCAAAAACTATGAAAATAATCCCAGTAACAATTCTGATGATAATCAATGGCACATATATTGTTAAAATTTCTCCAATGAGGACACCTATCCCATTCACTAGGATAAACCC
>JAECRX010000135.1 GCA_016292335.1 Candidatus Sifarchaeum subterraneum
CGATAATATTTCCTCTACAAAGATGGAGGTCAGATGGGTTTTAAAGGAGTCTAGAGGGAAAAAGCAAGAGAAATTCGACCAGTCCGATCCTCGCTTCTGTTCATTTGAAGACTGCATAAAAATTTTGTTAAAATTGTTGAAAGAACTTCGTGTTGCGATCGAAAATGATGAGATTAGACATCTACTCAAGTTGTATCAAAGATATAATCTGTTGCCTTACGAGATTCCTTTAGATTATCTTCATTCACCAACTACAGACAAGTCGCTCAGTCATATTCACTGTCTAAAAAATATTCAATGGATCTGGGACGAGAAGTACCAGAAGACGTTAAAGCTTAGAGAGATTCTGTTGAACCCTGAAAAGAACAGGAAGTCTAAGCTGTTTTCCTCGATTTTGAAAGACAAGATAAAGGTGAAAACTTATCTAACAGACAGGGTACAAACCGGAAAACATAAGACGAATAGAGAAAAGCGCTGGGAGGTTCACGCTGAATCAGTGCATTTTGCTTTTAGAAGGGATTGCATTGAAATCGAATGCAAACTAATAGATCAGCTTTGCCATTTCGAAGGATTTCCTTCAGATCTTTTTAATTTGCTTAAGGCGGAAGGAATGGTGATAGATGGGTCCGTCTTCAGATGCCCAGTTACATTCAATCCCTTCTCTTTTGTGGAATTTGAGAAAGAAATTGAAAGTAGGGTTCATGGGAAGTCAGATTTTCAAGTCGGGCATTTGAACCCATTAAAATTGACTACCGCTGATCTAACTTCTGGGCACACTCCCCAGAATATAAGCTGGTTTTCTGCTGATGGAAATCGAATTCAGGGGCATCTTTCCTTAAAAGAAACTAGGGAACTGCTTGAGCAAATACATAGAAATTATGTAAGTGTAGGAATAGGCACATGACAAAATGTTGCTAAATGATATGTTAAATGTTGCGCGAGTATGCTTTTTGATACAAATTAACTATTCAATTTGGCTCAGCTTTTCCTGCAACTTCCATTGAAATTTGCCTAGCTTTCTGGCGAAGTTCTGCTCGATCTTCGACAATTTTCTTGGTTTGAGTGATTATTCTTTTCTTAAGCTTTGCATCCTTCGGAATTGGAAGCATTAACTCCATTATTCGATTACCAAGAGAATCAATTATCCCCTGAGTAAACTGCTTAGCCGTTATCTGTTTCTTAACGATGGGAGCATTCAAAGTTGCTAATAACAAGAACGGTGAGATGATGTTAGGTTTAAGTACGCGCAATCGGTAAATGTGGCTTTGAAATAAGATTTTCGTGTCGTATTTTGTAATCATACATGTATTTCCAACCAAGTAAGTTCCATCTCTCACCATTAATATGTCATGCTCTTTGATATCTGCCTTGCCACGATATTGCATGTAGATTTTTTCCTCAACAGAATGCTTCGGGTCAATCTTAAGTTCCCAATTACTAATATCTGAGGTGCGGATAAATGGTATTTCACCTGTTCCGTATGATAGCTTACCTATTTCTACGCCTGTGGATATCGCTAAAACCTTGTCTTTTACAAGTTGTTTGATAGATGTTAGATTATGGGTTCTCTTAAGAGATTCTAACTCAGCAATAATTTGAGGATCATAATATTTCGGAAGGAAAACATTGAATTTAATCTCTGATAACTTCTTTACGAAACCTAGTTTATTGTATGATAAATTGTTAAGGTTTTCTTGAAATCTAATAAAGTTAGGAACTATTTTGGGCACATCATCATACGGGATCTTGTTGCCTCTAGAATCGTGGCCGCACCACTTTACAATAGCCACAAACATTGGATAATCCTCTTCTGGTGGCGTTTTCTCAATGAAGGCCACGCAGGTCTTGTTGTGGGTATATGGCTGAAATAGCTCATCTGGCATAGAAATCAATCCGATTAGCTTCGCTTTTTTTCGTAGATAAGTCATAATGTAACCATGCATCGGATTGCAGAACAAGCTTTCAGGTAGGATTATACCCATTCTGCCTCCTGGCTTTAGAAGTTGTAAGCACCGTTCAATGAACAAAACTTGAGGTGGTTGTTTTTCCCTGAGAACACCGGTTTTTTCCCATTCCTTAGATTTTTTATCCCTTTTCCATATCTTTGCTAAATCATATTGCCCTAACATTTTCTCTCCTTTGATTGGAATTTTTGAACCATGCGGTGGATTCGTTATAAGGACATCAAAAGAGTTGAGCTGGATCTTCTCTTGCGTAGCGTGGTTCCACTCTGATGGAACCTCTAAACTGTTCTCACAAAAAATGCCTCCTCTACCATCTCCCACTATTGCCAAATAGGCTTTGGTTACTTTTACGAGAAACCGATCTTTGTCTATTCCCCGAAAATATCTTGCAGCTGATTCTCTTTTTTGAGTGACTAGAATTTCGGCTGGCCATCCTTTTCTCTTACTTTCCGATTCTAGTTTCTTCCAAATATGTTCCAATGCTACTATAAGAAAACCACCACTACCACAGGCAGGATCAATGATGTATTCCCCAGGTGAAGGATCGAGTATGTCTATCATCATTTTGATTACATTACGAGGAGTAAAGAATTGGCCTTCACTGCCCCTCAGGGCCGGTCCAATGAAGACTTCAAAAGCTTCAACGAGAGCATCCCTTTCAGCGTCCTTGATACAAAAATTCTGCAGTTTACTAACAACGTAGATAAGAGAGCCTGGATCAAGGTTAATCTTGTCTCCACGATTAAAAACGTCAGCATATTCAACTTTCACGTTATTAAACAGACTGCAAATTCTCTTCTTTACATCTTCTGGAGTTTCACCAGTCCCAGCTCGAAATGTGACCTGGTCATCAGGAGCAGTATTGATTTCGTCGTATATTTTGCAAAATATAAGATTGATGATTTCCTGAGCTAATGTTTCATCTCTGGTGATTCCAATGGCCATACCAGCCAAATGATTTCTAATATCCCTAAAAATCGCTTTAAGGTTTGTTGCTGGTTGTAGGCCTGCTCTTCTAAATTTATCGATATCTTCTCTAAACGGGCCCTTCTTTGGAATATTTGAAAGCTCTTCAAGGATTACGTTGCCTTCTACTTCACCTCTTACGTGGCGACCTCTAAAAAATGGCTTATGCTTTGTCTTCTTCACATTATCTCCTCTTTATGACTATTTTGTCACCCAAACTTTGATTTTTTGGCGTCTTCACAACGGAGATAAAATAGATTTTCGTGTTTTTAATACTTTACATTATATGTTAGCTAATGTTTTAACTATGCGAGCGCGCGGCCCAACGGTGGTGCTTGACTCGTAACTAGGTACCTCCTCATAGCTTATCATGCCTGCGCGCACGCGATCATGACACATTAAGTTGACAAATAATATAAG
>JAECRX010000136.1 GCA_016292335.1 Candidatus Sifarchaeum subterraneum
AACCCGAAAGAACAGATCCTGCGGCATACGCATTTTCAATAATATTCTTTTTTGCCATTAACCGAAGATTTTCATCCGTTTTAACGCCTATTTTCGATATCAAGTGTTCAGTAGATAATTCTTCAGATGTCCAATGCGAATAATCGTTTTCTTCAGAAACTTGAATATCAAATATAGGTTCTTTAATCGAAGTTTTATTGAAGATTTTTATTCCACCGCCGATAATTCCTCCGGTGGTAATGACAAATGCTGTTGCATTAAATCTATATTTCTCAGTTTTGGTTTTTGCAATAATATTTTCGCAAATACCATGAGAAACATTTGCTTTGAGTGCTTCACAGCCTCTGTATATTTTCACACCCGCGTTCTCTGCGATGTTCATGAGACTTTTTTGGAATCTTTGTCCTGAGAGAGAAAAAGGCATTGGTATTTCAAAAACTTTCACATCAAGTTCATCTTCAAGTTCTTTGATATCTGAAATGTTGCCCAAATCGAAAACAGGTGGGATTCCTAATTCGTCTATATTTTTGCTTTTTATATATTTTTGCTTTTTCAGGTCACTCAAAAATTTATCGAAGTTTTTTCTATCCTTCAGTTCTTCAGAAATTTCAGAAAATGTAAGATTATACCTATTCCGAGATGGGAAATCAATGTAAGCATAATGAAAAGAAATTTTTTCTTCAACCAATTGTTCTAATGAATTTGCAACAAATCTCGGGTTAAATTCATATCCTGGAATGCCTAGAATCAACACATTTGATAAAGATGAAATTCTACCAGAATATACTGCTTCTGGAGCCAAACACGTCGGCTTGATTGTCCCTAAGTTAGTTATCGTCCAAATATTCTCGTTTAAAGAGCCAGAATATTTCAAATTACCATTGATTTTATCCATAAAGTAAGATAATGCATTCTCTATTATTGTTATTGATTTCTTTGAATTTCCTCCTGAAATAACACTGTATGGATGATCTTTATTATGTTCATTTTCTACAAGTTCTTGGATTCCCTCTTTGGGTTTTTGGATTTCTTTGGATTTGTAATAACCAAGAACATCAATACATCCTGTAGAAAAGTAAGAAGCCCCAAGCCCACAAGTAATTAAGGAGACATCCATTCCGGACTCTGAAATCTTTGAAGCAGCCATTAATCCGGCAGCTCCTCCGCCAACGATTAGACAGGCAGAGTCAATCTCTTTCATCTCTTTTCCCCCAGTTTAAATAAATTTTCAAAGTTGTCATAGTTTCCAACACAAAAGTATAATGCCTCAACAAGCTTTTGTTGTTTCAATTGATCTCCCCAAAGAATGGGTTTGACACCTTTATATCTTTCAGAAAGGGCTTTCAATAAATCTTTGTGTGCATCAATAACATCAAAATCTAGATCTTCGACAAGAGCTTGAGCGACTTTGTAATAACAAAATCCACCTTGGCACATACCAAGCCCCGCCCTTGTTCTCCGGCGAATATCCCCAATGTTATTAGCAATAAAGTTTTTACCCGCATACACGACTTCTCCTCTTAAAACAAATTCACAGGGACAAATAATTTGGGCGTATCTTTTATCTTTTCTACTTAACTCAAGTATTTCTTTTGCTCTCGAACCATATTTGGAAATTGCTCTTCTTTGAATCATGTCGAAAAACGTTCTTTCTCTTATTTCTTCTTTACTTATTTCTTCAATGACTTCTTTATGTGTTGTACATTTTGTAGAAACACCGAGTTTTTCACAAACAATATCAGATAATTTTTCAGCCATTAATCGATATGAAGTCAGTTTGCCGCCAGCGATTGTAAGGAAATTTTCTATCTTGTCACTATGATCAAGAACTTTGAAAGTTCTTGAAACCTCTCTTCCTGTTTCTTCTCCTGGGCCAAAAAGGGGCCTAACCCCCGCAAATGCTCTTATGTATCTAACTTTTCTGATGATGGGGATCATTGCCGCCCCTTCGTTAATAAGGAGCTGAACTTCATCCTTTTCTACAGGATATTTTTCGACCTCTGTCACATCAATAGATGTTGTGCCGATTATATCAACTGTGTGATGTGGTACAATAATGTCTCCATCAGAAGGAAATCTGAGCCGATTAATCACTCGCATGTTTGTTCTTTGTCCCATAATCAGCATTGTTCCCTTATTTGGAGCGGCGGGAATATTGACACCAAGTAAATCACCAATCTTTTTTACCCATGGACCTGAAGCATTAACTACAATTTCTGCTTTGATATCTTCCCTTTTACCATTTCTTTTATCTCTAACTTCCACACTACGAATAACATTATCATCAATGTTGAAACCTGTAACTTCTGTGTAGGTTTTTATTATTGCGTTGTTTTCCCTTGCGGATAGTACATTGCCTAAAACCAATGAAAAAGGATCTACACTTCCATCCGGAACGAGTATGCAGTCAATAATATCTGGGTTAAGAAAAGGCTCAAGTTTTAAAGCTTCTTTTGGGTTAATTTCTTCAGTTGGAATTCCACACTCTTTACAACCCTTCAAAAATTGTTCTTTGTATTCAGAATCTTCATCAGTTACGGAAACAAACATTCCTCCACATTCTTCAATCGCGTAGCTTGCCACTTTTCGTAGTATTTTGTTTTCTTGAATACATTCTATAGCTGATTCTTGATCTTTTACCGCATATCTTCCCCCAGAGTGTAAGAGTCCATGTGATCTGCCAGTCGTACCACTACACAGATCACTTTTCTCAACCATTATGACATTTAAACCTCTTAATGAAAGATCTCTTGTAATTCCTGCTCCAGTTATACCGCCCCCAATTACCATTACATCAAAGTTTTCCATTTTAAAGAAACCTCTCTAAGAAAACTCCCTTGTCAAGATAGGGGAGAAGAATTGGAGTTCATAATGGGGTTAAAAACGATAGTTCTAAAACATTCAATCAGTTTCAAATTTTCAAGAAAGCTATTTTAAACAAGTAGTTTTACAAAAAAAAGGAAAGAAAAGAAGAGAATTTACCTTATTTCTCCACCCAGTGCAGTGTGCGGTCAATTGCTTTCTTCCAGCCTTTATATCCTTCCGCTCTCTTTGCTTCGGCCCATTTTGGTTCAAATATTTGGTCTATCCCCCAATTCTCTCTGAGGTCGTCTAAATTTTCCCAGAATCCTGTGGCCAACCCAGCGCAATAAGCTGCACCTAAGGCAGTTGTTTCGTCAACAGTAGGTCGGATACATTTAACTCCAAGTATATCTGCTTGCAATTGCATTAAGAAGTTGTTCTTCACAGCGCCGCCGTCAACTTTCAATGCTGCAAGCTTGACTCCGGAATCTGAAATCATTGCTTCCAGCACGTCTTTCGTCTGATAACAGATGGATTCTAAAGTTGCTCGAACAATATGTTCTCTCCTAATAAATCTTGTGAGGCCTACTATTGCACCTCTTGCATACATATCCCAGTAAGGGGCAAAGAGCCCAGAAAATGCTGGAACAAAGTAAATTCCGCCGGCATCTTCAACTGAAGATGCAATTTCTTCCGTTTCCGCAGCAGTTTTGATTATTTGCAAATTATCGCGCAACCATTGGATTGCTGCTCCTGTAATTGCGATGGAGCCTTCTAAAGCAAAAACCGATCTCCCTTCTTCCAGACCGTAAGCGCATGTTGTGAGAAGACCGCTCTCGGAGGGAACCGCGTCATAACCCGTATTCAGTAACATAAAGCAACCAGTACCATAAGTGTTCTTTGCTTCGCCAACATCATAACAAGTTTGTCCGAATAAAGCGCCTTGCTGATCACCTAAGTCTCCGCAAACGGGGATAACACCACCTACAGGTCCTTCTTTAGGTGTTTCACCGTAAATGGCCTTATCGCTAGATGGCCGAATTTCTGGTAACATCTGTCTTGGAATGCCCAATTCTGATAGAATTTCATCATCCCAATCAAGGGTTTTTAGGTTCATAAGCATTGTTCGGGATGCATTTGTGAAATCGGTGACATGGGCACCTCCCTTGGGGCCACCAGTTAAATTCCAGATTTCCCATGTATCAATATTGCCGAAAATAGCTTCTCCTCTTTCAGCTTTTTCTCTTACACCAGGAACGTTATCCAAGATCCATTTTATTTTGGGCCCTGAGAAATATGTCGCAATAACCAATCCCGTTTTCTTTCGGATCATATCCTCTAGGCCGCGATCAATCATATCCTGACATATTTCCCTTGTCCTAGTGCACTGCCACACAATCGCATTGTAATATGGTTTGCCTGTTTTGGGATCCCAAACTATTGTTGTCTCTCTTTGATTAGTTACTCCGATACCAGCGATTTCAGCTGGGTCAATTTTCTTGGCTGCTAAAGCTTCTCTTGTTACTTTTTGTGTTTTTTCCCAAATTTCCATAGGGTCGTGCTCAACCCAACCTGGTTTTGGATAAATCTGTTCGTGTTCTTCGTAAACTGCCGAAACTACTTGTCCATCATGGCCAAAAACCATGAATCGAGTACCTGTTGTACCTTGATCACAAGCTGCCGCGTATTTTTTTTCAACCATTTTTTTTTCCTCCGAAAAACCAAATAATTTGGTTCTGCTTATACAGTACTTCGAATTAATAATTTGAAGTAATTAATAATCTAATTTTTAAAAGTTTTAAGTCTATTTTAATCATAGAGGAAAACTTTAACCGCTGAGAGTCGGAGGATAAATTCTGTGATAAAACGGCAGAAGGGGAAAACTCAGAGGAGGGATTTCAAATTTCATACAAGAACCTATTAAAAAGGTTCTTTCATAGTTCAGACAATGGAAAAAACATTTTAATTCGCGATTTTCGAAAATCTGACCTTCCGCACGTTTTGGATGTGGAGGCTTCTTCTTTCACTCCCTCTGACCATTATTCAAGTTTTCATTTTCAATTGTTAACAGAAAATCCGGAAAATTCGTTTCTTGTTGCAGAGAAAAAAAAGAAGATCGTCGGTTATGCCATGGGGATAATTCAAGAATCCGAGAAAGGACTCTTTGGACATATCATATCAGTTGCAGTCCACCCAAATCATAGGCGTCAAGGCATAGGTATTGCATTAGTTACTGAGTTAATGGAGCGTTTAAAGAACTATGGAGCTGTCTACTACGAATTAAAGGTAAAGATTTCAAATCAGGCTGCCCAGTCTTTATACGAAAGTTTAGGTTTTAAAGCAAAATCTGTAATTGTGGGATATTATAGTGATGGAACAGATGCAATTATAATGGTCAAAGACTCCTTGTTCTTGAAATCAGAAAATCAACCAAACTGAATTCCTTTTCTGGGACTATACTTTGGGTAGGTTTTTATCTTTTATAGGTCTTGGCAACTTCGACCATCGCTTCTATATGTTTGTTAGGTGTGAGAGGCGCAATACTACATCCTGGGGCTAATAAGTCGACCCCAGTTTCGATTGCCTTTATAGATTCTTCTTTTATTTTATCTACTGGTCCTTCCCATAAAATTTTAACTGGGTCAATATTTCCAATGATCGTGGTCTTATCTTTCAATATTTTCTTAGCAGTCTTAATATCCGTTTTCTGATCTATACTAATACCTGTGGTGCCAGTTTCCATCACTGCACTAATTATGGGATTCACGTCTCCACAAATATGAAGCACTTTTATTCCCGGAATTTTTTTGAAAACCTCCACTAATGGTCCTTTTGCAAATTCTTCGAACAATTTTGGGCTTATTACGTCAGTAGATGCGCCCATATCCTCAATTTTTACTATGTCCACTCCAGCATCAACCAAAGCATTGCCCAATATGATACAGATTTCCGTAGCAATTTGTGAAAAGGATTTTGCTTTGTCTGGGTTCATTCTCATTGCTTTATAGTATTCGATGATTCCCATTAAGAGAGTTGAGAGTGTGAATGGCGCAACAACGGTTCCAATTACGGGTAATTTATCTCCGACCTCTTTTTTAAGGATTTTAACAGCTTCTAGTAAAACAGGGATTCTTCCTCTCTCTAGGAGATCATCAGGAATTTCTATCTCTTCAACTGAGGTATATGGCGTACTTTTAACGTGTGGTATTTCCTCTATTCTTTCTGAAAGGTGAATTTTACATCCCATGGCTTCTGCTTCAATTGTTTGATCGAACGGTATTTTTGCTGTTTCTAACCCAGTGACTCTATATGCTGCCTCTGCAAGTTTCGCCATCTCCTCTGGATTTTTATGACCACTAGGCCAAAAAATATTAATTGCTCTCATTTGTTCAACAGTTACAGTTTGACATACAGCTGTTACAGGTATTCTATCAACCTCTTTTCCCAAAAGAGCTGTAATAACACGTTCCTTTGGTAGCATCTTTTTTTATCACACCAAATTCATCGGTTCTTTATTTAAATTCCCTTCTTTCATAGCCTCTGTGAATAATAGCAGATCTAAGAAAAAAACTTTTGTTTTTCAAACTTATTAGATATTGATCAAAATTTTACGGTGGGTTAATAAAAGTTATCAACATAATGGGTGTTCGGTGATTTTCAGTACCCACTTGTAATAAAAGCATATAAAGGCTAAAAAGAACCAAAAGAACAAATTTGCTCTCACTTTGGGAAAAATGAAAATTATTCCATCTTAATCTAGAAAACAAAATTTTGCTAAAAATGGTATTCCATAAAAATTTGATCTGTGTAATTTATTGTGAAAATTTTTTTTTTCATCCTTCTTCTATGAGTTCCGAAGGATTTCTTAGGAAATGCGAGAAAAATGAGGAAAATCGAAATTATCTTCCAACCAGATGGAAAAAGAGCTTTGGTAGAGCCAGGAACTACCATACTAGATGCGGCAAAACAAATCGCCGTTGATTTAACATCTATTTGTGGGGGCAAAAAAATTTGCGGTAAGTGTAAAATCATAGTAACTGAAAAAGATAGAGTTAATGCTATAACGAAAAATGAACTAAATTTGCTTTCAAATAAAGAAATTGAGAATGACTATAGATTAGCTTGTTCGACTAAAGTTATTGATAGAGTAGTTGTTAAAATTCCAGAATCAAGTCGTATTGGAAAACAAAGACTTCAAATCGAGGGAATTGAGACACCTGTTACGTTTGATCCATTCATTACAAAATTAGCTGTTAAAATAGCACCGCCTTCTTTAGAAGACCTCAGATCCGATGCAAAGAGGTTGTTGGATGCTTTAAAGGACACATATAGTCTAACTAACCTTCATATAGATTTCGAACTCCTCAAAAAATTGCCTACAGTGCTTCGAGAGGGAAATTGGACTGCCACTGTAACAATTTTCGATAATCGTAAGATCATCGATGTTGAACCAGGAGTTACTTATCCAAGGAATTATGGGATTGCACTTGATATAGGAACCACGAAAATAGCAGGATATCTTATCAATCTTGATAAAGGCAAATTATTAAGTGCTGATTCCATAATGAACCCCCAGATCCCCTTTGGAGAAGATGTGATCTCAAGAATTACTCATGCAATCACTGAACCCGAAGGACTAACACAACTCAATGAAATCGTAATTCGAGGAATAAATGAACTTTTAGAATCTCTATGTGCGAAAACAGGGATAAACTCGAATGAAATCTATGAAGCGAGTGTCGTTGGGAATACTGCTATGCATCACCTGTTCTTAAATATCAATCCTAAATATCTTGCTTTATCTCCCTATGTACCTGTTGTCCAAGGTCCAATTGACATACAAAGTCAGAACGTTGGTAGTGGTGTGAAACTTAATATTCACTCACAAGGTAATGTGCATGTTTTACCCGTCATAGCTGGTTTTGTTGGGGCTGATCATGTTGGGGTCATCCTTGCCACAGAAATATATAAGTCTGAAGAGATTTGCCTTGCGATAGATATTGGAACTAATACAGAAATTGCGCTAGGAAATGAGAAGGATATTTTGGTTTGTTCTTGTGCTTCTGGACCCGCATTTGAGGGTGCACACATAAAATATGGCATGCGTGCGGCGACTGGTGCTATTGAACGAATACAAATTTCTCCCAAAACCTTTGAAGTGAATTATCAAACCATTGGTAATTCAGAGCCTAGGGGAATCTGCGGCTCGGCTATAGTCGATATACTTGCAGAATTATTTAAGATCGGTATTATCAATTATCGAGGGAAAATGAACACAAATATTGATAGCCCACGTATTAGAGGTGAAAATAAAGACGCTGAATTTGTTATAGCTTGGAATGAGGATACGGGACTTGAGGAGGATATTTCTATCACTCAAGAAGATATTCGGGAACTACAACTTGCAAAAGCAGCAATGTTTACTGGAGCAACTATCCTCATGAAAAATAAAGGCATGACTAGAGACGATATCCAGAAGATTTTCATTGCTGGAGCCTTTGGAAGCTATATTGATTCAAAGAACGCAATCACAATTGGGATGATTCCAGATATACCTTTAGAGCGAATTACATCAGTGGGAAATGCAGCAGGCACTGGAGCGAGAATGGCGTTAATGTCCCGAGAGTCTAGAAACACTGCTAACGAAATAGCAAGAAAAGTACGTTATTTGGAACTCGTAAAAGATCCTGATTTCATGAAAGAGTTTGCAAATGCAATGTGTATTCCCCATAGGGAGCCAGAAAGATTTCCAACGATAAAAACATTACAATGACCATTTAAAGATAAAACTAATCAACAAAATCTCAAATTTTTTGAGGAAAACTTCAATCGATCAAGATAAGACCATAGAAGATTGATTCAGATTTCGTTGACCAGTGAAATTCCATTCCCGCTTTCATTACAGTCTTGTAGACATCGATTCCCACGGCCTCTATAGAGGCTCTTGATTCCCACGGATGCTTACATGGTAATTTGGGATCACACTTTTTGCATAACCTACAAGTCATGGCACCAAAACCTGTTGCAAACGGAAAACCTTTGCTAAAAGCCTCAGTTTCGACTGCTGCTAAAATTTGGTTCAGTTTCTTCCAGGCGGTGTCTTTCCACTCGTCAAGTAATATTCTTGATTCCTTCTGCTCCATTAACTCTGCATACGATGCATCTTCATTTTTAAATAATTCTTGTATTTTTTCTGAGATTGGCTCTATAAGTTGTACTAGAATACCAAATTGGTAACTGGAAAGATATTCCTTGAATTCTTCAGGTGTTGGGGTGAATGGAGGACACATTAGATTTTGTCCATAATAGCCACATCGAGGATACAAGCATTTTAATCGGACACGTCGATCGACAATAATCTCTTCAGTCCCAAGTATTTTTGCATCTGTAGCACCATTTTTGATAGCTATCTCGCAAAGTTCTGACAAATTTGTTTTGATCGAT
>JAECRX010000017.1 GCA_016292335.1 Candidatus Sifarchaeum subterraneum
TACCTACCACACCTTTTCTCTTACTTGCAGCTGCATGTTATGCGAGAAGTTCAAAGAGATTTTATAATTGGCTCTTGAATAACAAGTTGTTTGGAAGTTACATTAGAAATTATCGAGAAGGAAAAGGAGTTCCGCTAAAAGTAAAACTTTTGTCTATTTTTTTCCTATGGCTGACTATAGGAATTTCAATGTATGTTTTTGTCAATCTTCTTTTAGTTAGGATAATTTTGATTGTAATAGCCATCGGAGTTACAATACATATTTTCACAATCAAAACATTAAAAGAAGAGCTAGTTGAAGAAGATAATGGTGTCTAGATTTTTGGGGCAGACTTTTACCAAAAAAGTGCAAAGAAAGCACCGTCTTCAAGGTGTTGGTAGCTCAAAACTTTTCCTAAAGATCTTAATAAGTATTTCTAGCAATTGTTGAGATTTCTTTAAGAAAATATATATTTTACTTCAAAAGGTAGTTAATTGGAGTATTATTAATACAAAACTAAGTGAAAGATCTTTATTTGACTGGAACTTACAATCGGGCTAAGACAAGAAATCGATGACATAATTACAGGAATTGCTCTTATAGGGAATTACAATGACGGTGGATTATCTATTCAAAACTATCGTTGTCGGGGACGGTGCAGTAGGAAAAACAACGCTTACACAGAAGTTTATCACAGGGAAATTTCGTTCAAAATACAAAATGACATTGGGTGTAGATCTTTCGGTAAAATTTCTCAAAATAAAGCAGACCATAGTTAAGCTGCAGATATGGGATACTGGAGGTCAGGAACGCTTTCATTATGTGAGTCCAGTCTATTATCGAGGGGCTCTAGGTGCCCTCTGCTGTTACGACATAACAAAAAGAACATCCTTCGAAAATCTACCAAAATGGTTCTCAAACGTAGAAAGGTATTGTGGAAACATTCCAATTGTTTTGGTTGCAACTAAGAAGGATCTTGAGGAGTTCAGGACTGTTAAGGAGGAAGAAGGGCGCAGCTTTGCAAAAGAAAAGGGAATATACTTCTTCGAGACGTCTGCGAATAGTGGAATCAATTCGAAAAAACCCTTTTTTGCGTTGGCAAAACAGATTATTGAGAATGTGAAGCGAGTTAAGCCACAAAACCGTGTATTTTAAAATTTATCTCTAATCAGCGCTTATTTCGTCAAGAAGCAGTCATAGAAACTCTCTAGTCTTTAGATGAAATCATAGTTCTGTTTTTGAAATCAAAATCAACTAGTTAAAGATGATTTAAATTAAAAGATGAATTAAATTCACTATCATGACATTGAAAGAAAAATAAAACGATAACAGAAACTGAATAAGAGCCTTCATCAATTACTTCGTTTGGCAGAAGTTCATAATTTGGTGCATCAAAGATGAGAATGTAAAGGTTACCTAAGTATTGTGAACCACCATTGGATTGCTGTAATGGTTACTAATCACTTCATTGCCAGACCAGACACGTCTTTGATAATCATACATCACCTGCCGGCTAAAAACCTTATTTCATGCTTATACGACACGTGTTTGCTTAGTGAGCAATTAAACTTTTTTAAAATAATCTTATCAAAAGCGGACTTTATAAATTAACTGCGCGATATGTATTCAGAGAGTTGCTGAGAGAGTAACTAGGTTATAGGCAGGAGGCCGAAATGAAATGAGAGAATTCTATATTGTAAGATATGAAGTGGATGCACCAGAGGATAGTCTGGCAACTCGCATGCTAGAAGACAAGGAATTTGAAACAGAAAAAGAAGCATACAACTTTTACATAGAAAAATTACAAGAACAGGGGATAAGTGAAGAAGAATACGAAAAAGCGTGGGAAGACGACGAACCTTATGACCTAGTGGAAATTATCGAATGCAAAGAAATAAAGGTAAACTCAGGTACCGTAGCATACGAAGGTGACGAGGGCGACGTAATTATTTCTCTCAAATTAGAGAATGGCGAAACTTTAGGCGTTCATATTAACCCAGCTCACTATTGGCTTATGTTTTAATTCTCCTATTTTTTATTGAATTCAGATAATTTCTTGTAAAGGAATGAACAAAACTAAAAGTTAAAGAAGAAATACTGCTGGATGATAAGAATGAGAGAAAAAATTCTTGAAATTGATAAAAAGCAGTATAAGGTTCAATTAGTTTATGATGTGCACGATTGGGAAATTCTTTATAGCTTAAAAGACCGTGAAGATCCTCCAATTCGATATAGAATAATTATTCGTAAGGAAAAGAATGTTATTGCTGAATATATTAGAAACTTCGATGAAGAGCCCTCTATTGCATATTTAAATAATTTTTTTAAGAAAATATTAAGAGATGTAGATTATAGAAAGCAATATCTTGATAACGGTGAATGGAATGATGTTATTGAGTGGGATGATCCAGTTAATCCTAAAACAAAAACAATGATTAATCGTTTGAATTCTAAACCTATGAAAAAACTACGATTCAAAGATTTTGCAAAGCTTAAAGTCGGCGGGAGAGACAATTTTTCTAATATGAAAAAAGAAGATTTAGATGCCATAATTGGTAATGATGATAAAAAGTTTATTGTAAGTCAATTAAATGAGGA
>JAECRX010000137.1 GCA_016292335.1 Candidatus Sifarchaeum subterraneum
AGAGGTTTAAAAACACCACGGAATACGATAGAAAAAACGCGATTCATCTCCCCCCTGAAGGGAGAGAACATTCTCGCTCGAACCCTGTAATAAGTATGTCAAAATACCTTGCTCTTTTTGTTATTATTTTGGCTTCATTGAGTATATTGGTTTTTAATTGTATAGAAATAAGGATAAACAGATAAAAAAAGATAAGGAAAGAAGAAAAAAGATGTTTTAATAGTATTAATCTTCTTCTTCTCCATATTTGAAACTTAATTTTACCCGTGCTCTATATGCCACTATTTTGCCATTTTCAAGCTTGACATCTAGTTTAGACACTTCAGCTATCCTCAAATCTTGTAAGGTCTTGGTAGCTTGCTCTACAACGTTCTTTACCGCTTCTTCCCAACTATTAGGACTAGTTCCGACTAATTCAATAATTTTATACACACTTTCGGACATTTCATCACATCATCCTAAATTCTTAGGATTGGCTTATTTGTACTATTTTCCTTCCTTAAAAACGTTGCTGTAACTTCTTTTTGCATTTTAATTTCAAGATGGTTACAAAATTTGCAAATTCAAAGATGATTAAAATCACTAGTTTCTCGTTGGAGGAAGCATTTGGAAAGCCATTTGTATATTTTGTTTCTCCAGAATATAGAGAACTAGTAATAGATAGGCATAAAAAGAAAATAGCTGAGGAGAGAGTTCCAGACAAATACGAAGTAGAAATCCTTTCAAAAGATGGTAGGAAGATACTCGTTGAAGTAAATGCCAGTATAATTGAATACGAGGGAAGAACCGCTGTTAGCGCAATTGTGCGTGATATTAGCGAGCGCAGCCAACGGGATCATCTACATGATCTTCGATTTGAGGATGCTGGAGGAGAAGAAAGTAGTGCACATCTAGATTGAGTGGTTAACGCCTCCTGGAGCCTTTGGAGATGAAGAAGGGTCCGAGGGGCGTGGGAATGAGTGGTGATAACGCAATTGATGCTGTTACATGGAAAGTTAGCAGACCTAAAGACAGACTTCTCCTTGCAGGAATCTAGATGAAAATTGCTGTACATAGCCGAGATCTGGATGGAATTGCTTCTGCCACACTTTTTTGAGAAAAACTCCTGTGTGTAATTTACTCTGAAAGGACTAGAGTGACATCTTTGAGCATTACCTTCTTTCTTCCAGCGTTCATAGCGAATGCTAAGGCCTTTTTCGTAATATCTCCAATTTGCGATTCGAGGTGTTCGACTAACCTGAATACTGCATTCTTTGAAACAAGATCGGCTCCTGCATCACCCATAAGTCCACGAACTGGTGCAATTGCTAAACGAGGCGCTTTTGCTCTTTTCTTTTTTGGGTCCTCCTTTGGTTCGGGTTTCATTTCCACCTCAGGCTTTTTTTCTTTTTTCTTCTTTTTTTTCTTTTTTGGGTTCTTCTTTCGCTTTGATTTAGTTTCTGAATCGGACATTTTGATTTTCTCCTTTCTTTTCTAATTTGTTCTTTGATCACTTCTGTTATATAAATCTTCCGTCTAAATGTAATTTAAGTCGAAAGAAACACTAATTGATATATGTAAAATATCACAGAATTTTTCTAAGTTTATACAAAGGATTTTTGATTTTTGAATAAACCCCTCATCCATCATTTAAACGCATATATAATTTGAAAATATCATAGGAGTGCCCCGAGAAAACTCCCTCTTGAGAAAAAAGAGAATAAATATAGAATTCAATATTTCCATCAAATTCTATGAAGTTTCTTTAATTTCCGGCTACTTTTCTTATTCATTCTCACACGTTGATTTTTAGATTTTTTTGGATTTCCCGATGGATCTGGTTGGAAAGAACAAATATAACGTTAAACATTCGAAAAATATATTTGCGAATTCAATGAAAACAATTATATTTTCGTAGACTCTAAAGAGTTAAATAAAATAGTTGGATTTGTTTGGAGAGATAAAAATTGACGGTTAAAATTCGTTGGCTTGGAGTTGCTTGCCTTGAAATCGAATCTCCTGAGGGAGACCGTATTTTGATAGATCCGTTTCTCGATGAGGCAATTACAGCCCGAGAAATTCAAATAAAAGAGAAAGACATTGAAAGAGCAGATGTAATAGTTATCTCTCATGGACATTGGGATCATTTCATGGATGTTCCTTCGATCATGAAAAGGTGCAACTCAAAACTTGTTTGTACCCAGATAGTAGCGGATATGGCTAATGAAACATTTGGTTTAGACAAAAATCAGATCATGCCTGTAGCACCGGGAGATAAACTACAGTTTCCCAATTTTGATATCAACATTGTGAAAGGAGTTCATATTAGCATTGACGCGCTTTACGAAGCCCTTCTTGGGAAAAAACCAGATATGCCAACTGAAGAGATGTTTAAGAGTATAGTCGAATATTTCTTTGACGATCCAGCAGAAATAGAAAAATATCTGGAATGGAACCGTGTATATCAAGGAGGTGAACAATTAAACTTTATTTTCGAATTCTCTCACGGCATGAGAATATATTTCTATGGGTCCATAAAACATCCCGATCTTGAAAATATTCAAAAACAAGCCAAAGCGGATATCTTACTTCTACAAGTACTTCCAACATGTGAAAAAGATGCAGGAGAGGTTGCACTTAGAAGCAAACCTGCCTTAGTTATTCCAATACATTTCGACCTATTGTTTCCAGGTCAGAAAACACCGGACTTATCCATATTGAAAAAAGAAATTGAGAAAGATCCTAAAATGCAAATGGTAACTTTAGACCCTGGAAAATGGTATGAGATCAAAACCACTATCGGTTTAGTAGAATAAAACGCTCCACAATCAGCTACTTTAAAGCTGAAGGCTAGAACCATTAAAAAAAAGAAAAAGTGTATGCGACTGCAAATTTGCTTTTAACTCGTTATTAGTGCCATTAGGGGTAAATAAGCAGAAATATGCTAATTTAGAGATTCATTACAGCATCGCCAGGCTTTAGGACAAGTCTCTCTGCAAACATTGATCTAAGTTTCGCTTCATGATACATTCGTTGCGTGCCAGCAAAGGCTACTTTTCTTCAGATTTTCCTGAAGAAATCAGCATACCGTCCTTTATCTCTACTTCTATTTCTTCTCCGCATTTTAAACATTTAACTTTGCCACTAAAGTTCCAGTGTAGGTGGTCGCCTAGGTGAATAACTCTTCTGCAGGTTTCGTTTAAGCAGAATACGTGAACCATCCTTTAAACCCCCTCTAAATATTTTTCTGCATCAATAGCAGCTTTACACCCTGCTCCAGCCGCCATAACAGCCTGACGATAAATATAATCTTGTACATCACCTGCTGCAAAGACTCCTTCTACGCTGGTCTTTGTAAGATCCTCTGTAACAATATATCCTACTTGGTCCATTTCTATTTGGCCCTTGAAGATTTCCGTATTTGGTTTGTGACCGATTGCTATGAAAACACCATCACACGCCAGTTCAAATTCTTCGTTCGTGTCTACTTTCCTTAACCGTACTCCTTCCACCCTGTCTTTGCCTAGGATCTCTTGGACTGTACTGTTCCAGATGAACTCTATTTTTGGTTCCTTGAAGGCTCGTTCTTGAAGAATCTTAGTTGCCCTCAACTTGTCTCTTCTATGGACAACTTTGACTTCGCTTGCAAATTTGGATAGGGCTAGAGCTTCTTCCATGGCTGTGTCGCCTCCTCCCACAACCACTACTCTCTGATCCTTGAAGAAGGCTGCGTCGCATGTAGCACAGACCGAAACGCCTCTGCCCCTCAAACGTGTTTCGCTTTCCAAGCCCAGCCATTTTGCGGAGGCCCCAGTGGCTATGATGACTGATTTTCCTTC
This sequence comes from Candidatus Sifarchaeum subterraneum, assembly GCA_016292335.1. Lineage (GTDB taxonomy): Archaea > Asgardarchaeota > Sifarchaeia > Sifarchaeales > Sifarchaeaceae > Sifarchaeum > Sifarchaeum subterraneum. The sequence continues at coordinate 3,819 of JAECRX010000137.1, forward strand.
ATACACTTTGCTTCCCACTGTTACCTTGAAGGGTTTGGATGAGAAGTCCACGGCTGTGGCGTCATCAAAGTTCATCTCGACGCCGAAGCGTTCAGCTTGATTCCACATATTATCCATAAGCTCGGGGCCAAGAATTCCCTTTTTGAATCCTGGAAAGTTCTCTACATCCGTTGTGATCATCAATTGTCCGCCCCACTGAACACCAGCAACAACGAGGGTCTTCAAATTGGCTCTGCTGGCATAAATAGCAGCTGTTAAGCCTGCTGGTCCAGAACCAATGACTATCACATCATACATTTTATCAACCTTCTAACCCATTTTTCACACATCTTCACGTTTCTATAGTATTTTTTGTTAGCAATCTTAC
>JAECRX010000138.1 GCA_016292335.1 Candidatus Sifarchaeum subterraneum
TCAAGGGATGCGTCACCTGCTGACTGGAGTCCAGTCGCACCCCCGTTGCTCAACAGTGACCGTGAGTCCCCATCTCAGGGGGGTTTGCCGAGCAACAATTGCAGATCCGAACAGATCGGATCACTAGATATATGGACAAAGAGGTATAAAAACACCACGGAATACGATAGAAAAAACGCGATTCATCTCCCCCTGAAGGGAGAGAGCATTCTCGCTCGAACCCTGTAAAAAGGAACCATAAATGGAAAACTTAGAAATCTCCTCTCAACCAACGAAAACAATTTACTGCCAAAATTGCATTAGAAGGCTCAAAACCCAACCAACTGGATACGAAAATGCTTGAGTCACCGGTTACAATTACCCTCCCGTCACCATAAATATTTACAGCCAATAAGGGTGCGTCAGGCGGCTTAGCGTCCCCATCTGTTTTTATTATAACCAGAGCTTCTCCTAAAACGGAAAGACTACAACCATTAATATATGCAAAGCTTTCCATTCCCAAAGTTATGGGATGCTCCATAAGGCATTCTCTTGAAATTTTCAGTATTTTATTATCCCCGTAATTATGCATATCATCAATAACGGAGTCATCATTAAATGTTATTCCAAAATTTTTGCAAAGATCACTTAAGTTATGCTTCCATTCTTTATCACCGAAATATTCGTTTAAAACGAAAAGACCTCCGCCTTCACGGACAAATTTTAGAATTGAATTTATTTCCTTTTCTGAAAGCAAAGCATTGTTGGGACAAGTTATCACGAGAATATCTCCTTTCAAAATATCTTCTGAAATAGGTCCTTTTGTCAATTTTTTACACTCAAATCCATTTTCTTTAAGTATGTCCTTCAAATCGATGTAACTCGAATCTAAATGGTTGAATACAGATCTGGTTTCATCGAATAATACAATTACGCGCTCATCACCCAAATAAGGACCTCCATTTTTTTAATATCCCCTTCCTGATCTACCCTTTCTCAGTAATAATTTTTGATTCTTCATTCACCAAAGAATGTATATTATAGCATATACAGGTTAAGTTTTTTGATTTCAATAGGCATTTTTTGGAATGTTCTTTTTGATTTTAGCTGAAAGAGCTGCCTTATTTTATTCAATTTATTTACATGAATTATTCAAATTGGTCAACTACCTAGAACTGTTACGTATATTCTCCTACTACGAGGACGTGTGTCCAATTCTACGAGCACAATTTGTTGCCATGTTCCTAGAATGAGTTTTTTCCCTTGAAATGGCACAGTTAGGCTGGGGCCAAGAAGTGAAGCACGAACATGGCTATGACCGTTATAATCACCCCAAGTTTCGTGATGAGCATAATAAATGTCTTTTGGAGCTATTCTTTCCAAAAAATCGGGAAAATCTTTTTTCAATCCAGGTTCATATTCGATAGTTGTAATGGCTGCTGTAGATCCGGCAATATGGACATTTACAATACCATCATTAGCCCCAGAATCTTTAACAATACGGCTAACTTCGCTTGTTATGTCAAGAATATCCACTTCACCCTTCGTTTCTATTGAAAGTGCTTTAGTCATAACTTTCACTTAACATACCTCCAATTGAACATATTCTTTGCATTCTTTTTATAAAAAGCCGATTATAAACTTTTATGAGCTAAATAAAATTATACAAAAGCGGTATTTTTAATTTGGGTGAATTATAGAGAAGATTATTAGCATATTGAATTCAATGGGGATTTTTAGTTTTAATTTTTCATTTATAAAAAAGAAATAACATTTGAGGTTAAGATAGAAGATGTATGTTTCCAATTTTTACGTTAACCAATCCTTCTTTCTCAGCAGCCTCTTTACATTCATATGCAAGTTTTTTGCTTGTTGTTGGGAGGTCAGACATGAAATAATCAGGAAAGAAACCAAGAAGACTATATGGTATTTCTGAATTGATATCAGCAATAAGATTTGCAATATTTGTTATTTCTTCTACATCAATGTATCCAGGGACTAGAAGAGTACTTGCAATTAGAAAAGGAGGGTCAGGTCTTTCTTTAATGAATTTAGCCAGTCTTTCAAAGTTTTCAAACGTTAATTTGTTAGTAACACCAGTTAATGCGATGTTTAATGGTTCAGACCATGCTTTCAGATCGAATTTTACACATCCACCGCTTACGAGAGATTGTTCTCCTGCTTTTTTTGCAAAAGGCCAACTCATGGTTCCATTACTTTCCCAACATATGCGCATTATTCCATTCCAGTTCTTGGCTTTTTCCAAGGCTAATTTTGAAGTAAGAAGGGCATGTGAAATTTGTGGTGAGGGATCACCTCCAAAATAGCAAATACAGGATATCCGTGGATGAATTTTATTCGCCAACTCTTCAGCAGTTACAAAACTTGAGGAGGATATCTTGGGAATTGCCTCACGGAAATGCCAATTTTGACAGAATAGGCAGTCAAAAGAACATGCCTGATAAAAGACGGCCAAATTAGCATATCCTCTTTCGGCCCCTTTTTTGTAAGCAAATTTAGGATACCCTAAGCCAGTACATCCAGCACAAATCCAAGCACCAACACAATTGGTGGGTAGTGGATCATAATACCAATCTAATAATCCTTTACTGGGAACCCCCGCCAAACGCGTTAAATTGCCATCAATATTTGTAACAAGGCCACAATATCCCCTTCCATCCTTCGGAATTCTACATTGATTCACACAAACCTTACATTGTTTTCCTTCTTTAGCTCTTGGAGGCTCTGAGGGCAATCCAAATCTTTTTCTACTTTTTTCATGGGCTTCAAAAGTAAAATATAAAGCTTTTTCGGGTTTTTCTCGAATACAATCGCCACAAACACCAAGTTCTTCCGAGATAAGTTCACTTATCTTACCACAAATCTTACAAGTTGCTTTTTTAACACCAAAAGGCTTTAAAAGGCGAAAAATGAACTTTCCCTCCCTAAAGTATATTTGCAAAAGATAAAATATTCTTTTGACTCTTTAGAAAACTATAGGTGACAAGAAATTTTTCTTAATCATTGATGAAAAATCCTTCTTCTATTTTTCCTCTTAATTCACTCTTTCCGATAAGTCCAAGAACCACTTTTTCAACAACATCCACACTGGTGCCCAACTCGCTTGCAACTTCTGCCAAGGAAACCTTTTTTTGACTTATACATGCATTTATTAGTCTTTGTCTTCTTGATAGGCCTTCTTCTTCCGCCTTTTTTGCATCAGTTTTCATTTTAGTAACGACCCCACGAACCTTATTTCCACAGCCACAATTATACATGCCCATGACAGTTATAGTTATGTTTCCGTGTTTGTCGGGAATCGGACTAAAAAGATTCCAGGTTTTGTAAGGGGCCCCTAAATCTGTATTTCCACATTTGGAGCATTTATTTTTCTTTTTTCTAGAAGACAAGAGGAACACCATTATTTTTCTCGTTCAGATTCCTTTAAATTTAAGATTGTTTCTTAATATTTGACTCCAATTGCAAGCAAGGTAAAATGCACGCCAAGACCAATCATCATGGATGAAAAGAGGAGCCTAATTAATTCAGATTTCACAGATTTATCCCTTGGAATGGTTGTTTCTTCATATATTATCAAATTTATAAGCCCTAGTACTCCAACCACCCAAAAGACTGCGGCAATATAACCATGATATGGTTTTAATCGAGCTAAAATTTCCAATAATGTTAGCTTTGAAAGACCCCAAGGATCCCAAGGAGTTTCTTCTTGTAAAAACAATTCCTCTCACCTTTTAGATGCTGATAAGAAATTTATCATACCTACTAATTGTTTTTTTCAATTGCCTTTTTTTATTAATTAATTCTAATTTGAGCTTTTTCAAGTTTCGGTCATGATCGCGATCGCATTTGAAATTGACGGAATATGAATTTGTGATTGGAATTCGGATTTCGGCATCATTTGTAAGGGATAAAACGAGTGTACAAAGTTCCTATAGCCAAAAATGCATGAAAAATTTTCGATGTCATCTTTTAAGAATTCGGATAGATATTAACGGATATTCTGAATATGAAATGCGAAAACATGCATATTGTGTCCTATTAGCTATCCAGAAAAAAGGAAGTGAGCTATAGAAAAGATTTTAGATTGTCGGACAGATCCCGAACTGGAAAAGTTAGATATAACATAACACTTAATAGTTACCTCATAAGTATGCAAATAAGAGAATAACCGATGAGCAAAAAACTTATCCTTATTTGGGAAATCACGGAAGCAGAGTTATTACATTTCTATAAAGCTGAGAAAGAGGAGAAAGTCAAAGAACGTCTTCTCATGCTGATGCTGGCCCAAGAAGGAAAGAATGGGCGGAAATCCGCCAAAATACCGAAACACGCGCTCAGTACTCTCGCATGTTGAGTAAAACGGTTCAATGAGACAGGATCAAGGGGAGCACTTTATATAAACAAGCACTCAACCACTCCAACAACGGCTGTTCTATGGAAAGAATTCCTATCACTTTTCACATTCATTCGCAGAATATTAAGGAGGATTTTTAAATATGATGACCAATTCCGTGCTCTACTGGCTTTTAGAAACAGTCATACACGACTTTAATACTCCTTGGGGAAAAACGAACTTAGACGGAAAAGTCTTAATGGCATCTAGACAGCTATGGAATCTCATAAAAGAAGATCAGATCAGATCCTGTTTACTTGGTCCAGGCCTATTTACTGCAACGGCATTTATAAAAGAAAAACCGATTAAAATCCAACAAATTTTAGGCGCGTTAATTTTCGATCCCACCGAGTTTAGAGAGGACGCTCCAATTCCGTTAGTGGATATCATCAATCCAGAGGTTATTGATCCACTTGAAAAATCAAGTGTTGAGGAGGTAAGAGAAACCATCGAAAAGATGATCGTAGCAAGAGGGAAAGTTCCCGAAATTCTGAAATTAGCGGAAATCAGACATATTACAGGCATTCCAGAAGTTGCAGTTTACGAGGAAATTAGAACTAAATTAAAAATCCGCAGGATAGGAGGAATAACTAAATCTAGGTTCATTTTAGGAGGAAGATATAGATCTTATTACGAGCCATACGTTGAAGCGATGAAAAAAGGTGATTACCGTCGTCCACGTCGCTTCAAAATGCTTGTGGTCCCTGAAAAACAGTTTACAGCCTTTAATGAGAAAAATCTTACGGGTTGGATCATCGTTGAACTAAATCCCACCCTGGATCCATCCCTCGACAGTTATTCCCAGTTTCAGACTGAACTCGACTGGGTTTTGGATTTCATCCAAGATAATGCCGATGCATATATCTACTAACGAAAAGAGAAATGACTCATCAAGACATTTTCTATTCAAATAAAGACCGACTGACTCAAAGCAGGAATAAAAAATTAGAAAAAAATATAAAAGAAGAGACGTTACCAATCTCTTTTTTAGAGGCAGAAAGGAGCCTACACGATTATGTGAGGAGTATACTCCCTAGAAAAGTTTTTTATTTTCTTAGTCACTTTTTTCTTCAATTTAATGGGCGAGTTCAATAATTAGAAAAATTTATATACAAGTGCATGCACATTTACATTTGCCAAGCTAATTTTCCTTAAATTTGTGAATAATTACTCTCCAGAAGAGAGGATACCACATAAATAAATTAGATAGACACTAGAAGAAGAATCAGAAAAAAGGGGGTTGAAAATATGGCGCAACTAAGTGGAACGCCCGTATTAATCTTAAGAGAAGGTACTCAGAGAACTGTAGGACGGGACGCGAAAAAAACAAATATAATGGCTGCAAGAGTGATTGCTGAGGCTGTTAGAACTTCGCTAGGTCCCAAAGGAATGGATAAAATGCTCGTAGATAGTTTTGGCGATGTCGTAATTACAAACGATGGCGCAACAATTCTGAAAGAAATTGAAGTTCAACACCCTACCGCCAAGATGGTTGTCGAACTATCCAAAATTCAAGATGATGAAGTGGGAGACGGAACTACAACCGTAGTAATCTTTGCAGGTGAATTACTCAAAACTGCAGAAGAACTTATCGATATGGAAATTCATCCCACAATCATTGTTGAAGGATTTAGGAAGGCTACCGAAAAAGCCCTAGAAGTACTTGAAAAAATGAGTATCACAGTCGATATTAACCAAGAAGATGAATTGAGCAAAGTAGCAAAGGCCGCAATGGGTAGTAAAGTCGTTTCAGGCTCAATGGATTATCTAGCCGATATTGCAATAAAAGCAACAAAGCAAGTTGCTGAAGAAGTAGATGGCAAATGGGAAGTAGACATCGACAACATTAAAGTAGAGAAGAAAGAGGGCGAAAGCCTTGAAGATACCAAACTAATACAGGGAATCATATTAGACAAAGAAGTTGTCCACCCCGGAATGCCAAAACTTGTAGAAAATCCAAAGATAGCCCTTCTCTCTGGCGCTTTAGAATTGGAAAAAACTGAATTTGATGCCAAGATAAGAATAACAGATCCAACACAAATGAAAGCATTCTTAGACCAAGAGCAAGAAATGCTCAAAAAGATGGTAGACAAAATTGTCAATTCTGGAGCAACTGTATTACTGTGCCAAAAAGGTATTGACGATATTGCCCAACACTACTTAGCTAAAGAAGGGATTGCCACCGTTAGAAGAATAAAGAAGAGCGATATGGAAGCATTAGCTAAAGCTACAGGAGGAAAAGTTGTCACCAACGTAGACGATTTAAGCGCAGATGACCTAGGAACAGCTGCTTTAATGGAAGAAAGAAAAATAGGCGACGATGAAATGGTATTTATAGAGGGATGCAAAGATCCAAAAGCTGTGTCAATTCTTGTAAGAGGTGGAACAGAATTATTGGTTGATGAAGCTGACCGCTCTTTACACGATGCACTTTGTGTTGTAAGAAACGTTATACAAGATAATAAAGTCCTTCCAGGAGGAGGTGCCCCAGAGATTGCCATTGCACGCGAACTGAAGCAATACGCAGAATCAGTAGGTGGCCGTGAACAACTTGCAGTAAATGCTTTTGCTGAAGCCATGGAAGTCATACCTCGTACATTGGCTGAGAACGCAGGGCTCGATCCAATAGATATCCTTGTTGAGCTGAGGGCTAAACATGATGCAGGACTCACATCTTACGGTGTAAATGTCTTGGAAAGTGGGACAACCGACATGAAAGAAAAGGATATCTGGGATACTCTTGCGGTCAAAAAACAAGCAATAAGAAGCGCATCTGAATCGGCACAGATAATCTTACGGATCGATGATGTTATTGCAGCCTCAGAGCTAAGAGAGGGACCAAGAGGTGAAGGACTCGCAGGAGGAGAAGAAGAACCAGAGTTCTGAGAGATTGATTATCGTTGGTCCTCCCCATCTTACAAGATATGAAAAAAGCCGAATAATCGGTGCAAGAGCTCTACAAATTTCGATGGGAGCACCAATACTACTAGATATTCCAAAAGAAATCATCGACCCAATTATAATCGCAGAGATGGAACTAAAGGCTGGAGTACTTCCCATAATTGTAAGACGACACTTGCCAGACGGCAAATATCAAGATGTCCCAGTGAGCCTTTTACTACAGGCCGAACAGTCCTCTCAAACCTGAAAATCCTTTTCCACTTATAATCTTTTTTTATAATCTTCTTTTTACCGATAACCAACTAAGAAGTGAAAAATCTGCTCCCCACTTTTATCAATCTATAACGCGGACTCTAAGTACAACTGGACGATACAAACGTGGGGGGGGGTTCATTAGTTTTTATTGCAAGGTCACTTTTTGTGGACAAAAAATGGCGGCAAGTAGACGGGGTTGGACCCTTCAGACGCACCATTACTGGATACACCCTGTCCTAGGCTACAGCACTCGTGTGGCTAACGCTAATAAGCTTCACCCACTATTCAGGTAACCTGCTCCGTACGCCGTCTCATAGAACTTGCAGAGCTTTGAGGAAGGACGTGAACCCCAAGGTGCTACTGCAATCTTCCCTTCGAATGTAGCACTCTTGCCTTACACCACCATAAGACAGACTCACGCAGTCTAGTCTCAAGCCACGTCCATCAGGGAGAGGTTTTTGACTGCATTTCCGATTCTGTTAGACTTTTACAAGAAAAGTTAGGTTTGGGCCACCGGAAAGATTAGTCCAATTATTATCGCAACTGTTCCTGGGGAGGCAACAATCCAAATAGGCATTAAAATTATCGTTATGATTGATGCCAATACAGCTTTCGCAGTTGAACATCTATAATTGAGTTTCACCGCAATAATCCACAAGAGTATCGCCCAAGCTGCAAGCCATCCACCACCAAAGTAAATACCGGCTTCAGGATAAATAGGGATAAATTGAAACTTGGGGATGGCAGTAAACAATAGAGGGACAGAGGCATAACCAGAAAGCCTAAAAAAGTCGATCATCAGTGTTGTATCGCCCTTTACTTTTGCAGCAACAACATGTGTCACTAGACCACATAGAAACCAGATCAAAAACAATAAGGGAACAAACTGGAAAAACTCCCATGGATTTTCGAGTGGATTTGGAAGAATTCCCTCGGCAAGCCAAAAAGTGAGTACGTTTCCAAGAATATGAGCGAATCCTGCTATGATGATTATTAAAAGTGGTGTAAGAAAATCCCACCTTTCAAGTTTTACCTCTGAATAAACGAAAGTAGGTCTGATACATACTATGAAAATTCTTTTGAGCTTTGAGGTCATAATAAACACCAATCGTAAGCATTCGCGGAAGATACTAAACGTTTGTATTCTACAATTTACGGTTCATAAAGTTCTTTGGTAAAAAATTCAATATGAGAAAGTTGTTTTAATCACTTCTTAAAATATTTTTTCTAAATCGAAAAGTTACATACTTGCTTACATCAATTTTAAACATAATAAAAAAAGTTAGGGTATACTAGAACCATTTTGAAAAATGTAATCATGTGTCTGCATTGATATTTCTTCATTCTCCCGTTCTAACTATTGTGTAGAAGAATTCCGGTAATTTCTCGAAGAGATGCTGTAAGTGAAACAAAATGGTCGAAAAAAAACACAAAGTCGTAGTCAAAACTTTTGGGAGAATTAATTCTGGATTTGCTAATAAACTGAAATCAAGAATATTATTTCTTCTCAATCAACTTTGTCCTGACGATAAAATTATTGATTTGAATATTTTTGAAACAGAAAAAATGATGAACAACCATTTACAACAAGAAGGCAACCTTTTTGCGAAAATTTCAGGATTTAGATATACTGAAGTAGGGTCTACCTTTAGTTCTACTCATTCTGCTTTTTCAGGTTATCCAGAAATATCTTTTTGCTTTGAAAAAATTTTGAAAAGACCAAAAGAAGAAGTTTGGGTTGGTGAGCTTGAACACGAGGTTGGTCATGCGATCCTTCATGGTGAAGTTTTTTTCTACTATTTGACACCTTCTTTTGAATTAATTGAATTAAGCCAATTGAAAGGAATTAATCGAAACATCTTTAATCTTTTTTACTATCTTGTATCGATTTCAGTTAAAGATTTTGAAGTATCTAGGTTTTTAAAAGAAAACGACATAGTAGAGAATCAAATTGAAATGTATTTGTATCATTTAGGTATCTCAGATGAAGAAATTGTTGTTTGGAAAACAATTAAGGGAGAAATCCAAACTATTTTCAACTCCATGAATATATTCAAAGTTTTAGCTGCTGCCACTCCTTTTTTATATGAAAATAGAATTTGGAGAAAATACCATGAAAATTTAAAATTGATACCCCAGAATATTAGAGAAATCTTTTGGAATATTCTTACCGAAAATTTTGCTAGATTAGGTAAAGACACCATTTCAAATATTGAAACAGCCACAAAAGATCTAATGACTATGATGTTTTAATACCTAAGAATTTTAGAGAAATCTTTTGGAACACTTAATTTTTTATAAGTTCTAAGAAAAAAATGTCATTTTTTTAGGTTTTTTAAGCTTCAATTCCATTCATTTTAGCTAATACCTTGTAGAGTCCTTGAGTTCCAAGATTCTCTAAACCTAATGCCATAGCAGAGA
>JAECRX010000139.1 GCA_016292335.1 Candidatus Sifarchaeum subterraneum
CCAATTGAAGATGAAAGCCAACTAACCCTGAATACGTTGAATGATGAAGAAAAAGAATTCCAAAATCAAATAGATTCCACTTACCAGAATTTCATTGATGCTATGGATGACGATTTTAACACTCCAAAAGCTTTAGCCAGTATTTTCGACTTGGCGAAAAGGATAAATTCTTTAGCAGAAACAGATCACGATATTAACGACATTTTGTTATGGAAAACACATCAGATGATTTTACAGTTGGGGAATGTCTTCGGTTTGTTTCAAACGCGAATGTCAATAGACGAAGCGGAAAAATTAATTGCAAAATTAATTAATTTGATTATCGACATACGACAAGACGCAAGAGAAAAGAAAGACTGGAAAATCGCGGATGCTATTCGAGACAAGTTGGCTACATTGGGCATTGAGCTTCAGGATTATGCTCGAAGAGTTGTTTGGTCTAAAAAAGGATTTTTCTAATCTTCTCACGAATAATACAAAAATTTTTTTTCACTGTTGATCGTTGTTTACTTTTCTGTAATAGACATTTTTGCCGTTTCGAGCCATCTCTAAGTAGTTCCCTTTATATAACTCCACTAAAGCCCTGCTTACTTGCTGTTGTTTCATGTTTAACTCTTTCCGATACTGAGTTTCAATTTACTTTCACTCATTGAATCAAAAAATCTAATCTTATTTCACTTTTTTCACTGAGAAAAAGTTCGGACTACGTATTTTTTTTATTTAAATAATAGTTCGAGTTTCGTATTTTTCTCTACTTTTTTTCACGTTCACGGAATTTTTATCACTCAAACATCCTTTAGCCTCGAAAGAGAATATATGTCGCCTTTAGCAGATTTTTATAATTTTGGAATGCCTATATATATTTTAAAATGTAGTATATTTATTACAGCATTAATGAATTTCTTGAGACCTCAAGCTAAGTTGTATGCAGCTAAACTTAAAATTCGTGAAAAAATATTTGGAGTTGGACAATTTGGTTGAAGAGTGTAAAACATTAGAAAAAAATGCTAAAGGAATAGAAAAGGAAGAACCGACTGTAGCTGTTAAAATGTATATACAAGCTGCTGAATGTTATAATAAATACAATGAACCAAAAAAGGGGAATAGTTGTTTAGAAAAAGCTGCAAAATTGTCTAGAGATATCGCAAAATTAAATGAGAATCCCGTTGATGCATTAAAGATATACAAAAGAGCTGCAAAAATATATAAGCAAGCTGGTAAAGAATCAGAGTCTGAAAAAGTCATGAATTTGGCTCATAAGAAGTTTATAAACGCTGCAAAGGATTTAAGAGCAGAAGCAAAAAAAATTGAAGACCCAGATTCTGCAGAAAAGAAATTAGCAAAAGCTTCAGAATATGCAAAACAGGGCAAGGATAAAGAACTGAGCAAAGCATGTTGGATTGATTCTGCTGATCAATTTAGAAAAAAGGCAGCAGGAATTGAAAATCCGAGAGAAGCGTTAGAAGTATATAACCATGCAGTTCAAAATTATAAAAAAGGCTTAAATGAAGAATTAGAAAATAAGACATTAACTGAGGCAGCTGAAAAGTTTAATAAGAAAGCTATAGATATTGAAAAATCAAAAAAAGACCTAGTATTAGCAATAGATAAATATGTTCAAGCTGTTACGTTATATAAAGCTTCGAAAAATGTAGAGAAAGCAGAAGCTCTAAACACAAAGGTAAAAGAATTATGTGAGTTTATCGGTCTTCCTCTAGAATATATCACAAAATACTTGGAAAGCATAGATATAAAAGCGATTTCTATTTATGCACCCCCCGAAAAAATGCCCAAAGAAAAGCCCGAAGAAATGCTCGAAGAAATGCCCGAAGAAATGCCCGAAGAAATGCCCTAAAAAAATCCCTTAAAAAAGAATAATAAGTAACACGGGAAATAAGTCATGTTTTTATAAGACAAAAGATACCTGGAAGAAAAGGATACCTCCTTCTCTAATCATCCATGAAAGAAAGGATGAAAAAAGGAGGAAAAAGGAGTGGAGAGGCCCCTGAGCATAGATTCAAGGGGAAATTTATATCTCAGGAGATGAGATTAGTCCTATAATGGAGACAAAAATGTGACATATTTTTCGTGGATAGCATTAATTTACGGGTTATTCCTATTAACAAAGAGAATCATGAAAGTATCTTTATGACAATATAGATAGGACAGACATCAACTTAGTGGCAAGCAGTTCACTTACCTGTTTAAATCAATACTCAATCCCTTTTCTTGCTTCTATTCCTTTTGTGAAAGGATGTTTAATTACAATGTTCTCAATTACATAATCTGCTAGTTCTATGATCTCTTTCGGTGCATCTCTTCCCGTGAGTATAAGTTCAATATTTTTTGGCTTATTTTTTATTAGTTTAATCACATCATCTGTGTTTAATAATTTCCAATCCACAGCTAAACAAATTTCGTCCAAAATTACTATGTCATTTTTCCCTTCTTGTAATATCTTCTCTGCGTGTTTCAAACCTTCTTTAGCCAATTGAAAATCTGTTTCCGTCAAAAGATGTTTATTTACGAATTCGGGGCGTCCAAATTGAACAATTTCAATGTTTGGCCATTTCTTGGCTGATTTTACTTCACCATACTCAATTCCTTTTCCCTTTATGAACTGAATCATATATACTTTGAAGCCATGTCCTATTGCTCTGAATGCTAATCCTAATGCTGCCGTGGTTTTTCCTTTACCTTTTCCCGTATAAACGTGGATTAAGCCTTTTTTTAACAAGATAATCACTACAATTTCATACATATTTGGTAAAATGATGGCAAAACTCAACCAGAGGGACTATAAGAAAGCTTTAGAGAATATAACAATAAGAGATTGAGTAAAACGATAATCGAACAAACCAAATACAAATATCCCATGTTCAAGCTCAGATAGATTGGTGAAAGTAATAGGGGGGAAATTGCATAGCCAAAGAAACGGAAACTGTTGTAAATCGAAGTGACAGTGCCCCTAGCTTTAGGCATTATCTCAACGGCAAGAGTATTTAGCCCTGCCCAGCTCATCGCAGTACCACATCCCAACAAAAAGAAGAGGATTACAAAAGAGATAAACGAATTTGCGAAGCTTAAGAGGACAAAAGCAGTAGCCATCACAATGAACCCTATGCTTGCCATTTTTTTTCTACCAATCCGGTCAACTAAAAAGCCACTAAAAGGTGCCATTATAACTGAGGCAATCCCTGCTGAAAAAAGAATGAAGCCAATTAGATTCTCTCTTAAGGAAAGTGTTTTGTCCAAAAAATCAGCAGTGAAAGTTATTGCGCCAATATAGCTAAAAAACATCAAAAAAGCGCAAGCACCTAGGAAAAGAACCCTTCTATCACTGAAAGCTTCCCATAAAAGAGAGAAAACCTCCCCTGATCCTTTTACCTCTTTCTTAACTGGGCGATGCTCCTCGTGTAAAGTTAATAAGAATATTGTTCCAAGTAAGACTGTCAAAAGAAAGATCAAAATGAAAACCCATCTCCAACCCACACTCGTTGCAAATAAGCCTGCCAACAAAGGCCCCGTAGCAACACCTGCAGAAGTAGAACCGCCCAAGAGTCCCATTGCTTTTCCCCTATCTTCAAAAGGAACAGTGTCGCCAAGAATGGCCATAATGATTGGAATTATAAATGCACTTCCAAATCCTTGAATCACACGAGCGACAAGAAAAATCATAATATTTGGAGACAAGGCACTTATGAGAGCGCCAAAAGCATACACATAAAAGCCAAAAGCTAACGCAATACGCCGACCAAATAAATCGGAGAGATTACCAGAAAAAATCTGCATGGTGGCAAAAGGCACCATATACAATGTAACAGTCAAAACAACGATTTCCACAGGAACATCAAAAGCCCTTTGTAATGTCGGAATGAGAGCAATAACAGCATTACCTGCCAAAGGACCTGAAAAAGCACCTACCAAAAGCTGAACCTTTATCTTCATGATTTTCCCTATCCTCTTGTTCTTGTTAAAAAATCTTCTCAACCATTCTGTTAGAGAGGCTCAGTTATTTTGATACACTCTTCACATCACTTCTTAAATTCTATTATTTTTGTATGTATCTATTCGATCGCGCCCTATTTTTTCAATAACCCTGTTATGACCGAAGTATGAAAAATCCCAAATTTTTATATTTTCATAATTCATTTCTCCGTGAAGAATAAACCTGTGAGAATTATACCCCAAAAAATCCTTATAGAAAAAGTGGTAAAAAATGGATTTCAATAGTAGCGGAGCCATGTCCACAAGAACATCAAAGAAGCAAATTTTTCCTGATCTTGAGGGGAACATCATTTTGGTGATAGGTGGAGGACATTTTGGATCCAAGGCTGCAACATTCGCAAAGAAGAAAAGAGCAAGGACGATAATAATTGACAAAAACCCACAATGTGAA
>JAECRX010000140.1 GCA_016292335.1 Candidatus Sifarchaeum subterraneum
CTTCTTTAAAGCAGATTCGAGCGAGGGAGATTCATCTCTAAAAATTGAAATTATCTTATCATTGGTGACTGCCATGACAAAATTTGCTCCTGCTTCAAAGTGTCTCGTTGTATCCTTTTTAGGAAAATTTTCATCTGTTTCAAAAGTTCCATGAGCAATATGTTTTATTGTTGCGATATCATATCCTCTCTCTGTTAATCCTTTAATCAATCCTTCAACTACTGTTGTTTTTCCAACACGTCTTCGAGTACCTACAACACAGATAACCCGTTGTGGAATACTTTGCATAAACTTCACCAAATTTTCTCGTTTTAGCATTTTTTATAAGTTCGCTTCTTTATTGATTTATCATAAAAAAGTGTAAAAAAAATCCCAAACATGGTAGTAGGTCTGGTTAATCTCTAGCATGTTTAATTATATGTCCTAATTCAGGCAAAATAAGCTGCTTTACAGCTAATTCAACTGCATTTGGAGATCCTGGTAAACAGAATATCACTTTTCTATTTGAAATTCCTGCCAGAGCCCTTGTAAGCATTGCAGACGAACCTATTGTTTCAAAGCTTATTTTTCGGACTAATTCTCCGAAACCAGGAATCTCTTTCTCGATCAAGGGTGAAACAGCTTCAATTGTAACATCTCTAGAACTTAGTCCAGTTCCACCTGTCAGTATAATAGCGTCTATGTTATTTTTATTCAAAAGACTTTTAACTTTTTCTTGGATTACCTCTAGTTCATCAGGTATTATATCTAAGGAGAAAACGTTTTGATTATGATCAACAAATAATTTTTTTATTAAATTACCAGATAGATCTTCCGGTTCTCTTTTTTCTTTTAATTTTCTGTATCTAGTATCACTAACTACAATAATAGCAATTTCTAGATGCTTAGGGGCTTCTTTTTTGTGTTTATTAAAAGTTGGTTTTTCCACTAGCTACTACCTCTAAAGGGGTTCCTTCGATTTGTTAAGGACTCTAATGTTATTTATCCAAGTTTCGGGATATTGACCATTTGCATCCTTTTCATATTTCTTTACCATATCCCAAATTGTAAGAAGTGCTATTGAAACAGCTGTCAATGCTTCCATCTCGACTCCTGTTTTACCAATACTTCTAATCTCACTTCGTACAATAATTTTGTCTTCTTTGATTTCAAAGCTTATATTTACTTTGTTTATAGGAATGGAATGACACAAAGGGATGAGAGAAGGTGTCTTTTTTGCACCTAATATTCCTGCGATTTCGGAACTATGTAGAACATCACCTTTTTCAATCTCTCCGTTTTTGATCCTCTTTATAGTTTCAGACTTTAATTTTATACTGCCTTCAGCTGAAGCAACTCTTAATACATCTTCTTTGTCCCCAATATCGACCATTTTAATTTTATTGAAATAATAATTCTCAGTTCCTTGGCCCATGTGTATTTCATCCTCACAAAATCTTTTAGAGTATGAAAGTTTTGGCATCCAACCTTATTCAATTTTGTCTTTTAGTTATTATTCTGCAAAACCAAAATCTTTTTGGCAATCAAAGGAGAAGCTATCTGAAATTGTTGAAACTACTTAGAATCTGTCTGAATACTTCAGAAAAGAGAAAATGTTCTGAGATCTTTAATCTTATTTTATTTAATAATTTTTCAATTGAATATCGATCTATGTTAAAATCAAAAGGGTAGCCCACATCATACAATATTAGGCCTTCTGCTGGCATGGGCTCAATTCCCTTCTGGGGGGAATAATTTGGGTTAAGCAAATTTCTGAGTTCTTGAAAAGATATTTCGCCCTTTCCCACCTGAATTACCACTTTTACAATTTTTCTTATCATTTTCCATAAGAAGGCATTTCCGATAAAATTAAATACTAATAATCCTCTTTCATCTCTCCCGATTGTTATTTTTTCAATTGTACGTGTTGTGTTCTCTATAATTTTTGATTTACATAAATTTTTAAAATTATGAGTTCCGACAAGGAATTCTGCCCCTTCCTTTATTTTATTGATATCTTCGCCATCATAAGGACAGATATACCTGTAATGACGATAAAGAGCATCATATCGTGGATGAAAATTTTCGGGAACAATTGCTTTTGCCCAAATTTTGATATCTTCTGGTAAATGAGCATTTATTGCGGGGAGGATTACTTTTTGAGCAGTGGTAAATGCAATAACATTTCCAATAGCACTTACACCTTTGTCAGTTCTCCCAGCAACGGCCCAAAATTTAAAATCAACAGTTTCTTTCAGGTTGTCCAGCAAGGTACCCTCAATTGTCTTTAGCCCTGGTTGCCGTTGAAATCCATAATACTCGGAACCAATGTAAAAAATTTTCAATGCATATCTTCTCAAAAAAATCACTAAAAAGAAATCTGTGTAAGTTAGAGTTGACTTGTATTTAGTATTTTTGTTGGGAGTTTCCAAAATATAGACTTAAGTTGAGGTAATATCAATTACAACCAAACGAATATTTATGACCAAAACGTTTACTTCTTGCATAGGTGTTGAGATTTTACTGGATAAAGTCGCTGAATTAGTATAATTCAAATATACGTCGATATACTTGTCACCTATTGTAAAACCTGGTTCAGATTGAGTTTTGATTTCCTTTTGTTTTGCAATCAAGTTAAAAGATTCATATTCTCTAAAAGAGTCAGATGATTGAATCGAAATTCCAAAGATATTGACAGTTAGAGTTTTTTCAGAACTATCATAAGTATCAACGGTCCAAACTCGGTAATATAAGGACAATATATACTTATCAGTACTCGGTCGGAAGAGTTTTATTACGGAATTCTCCCTATTTGTGGTAGTGTTCAAATTATACCCATATGGAATGTCCGTTCCTTTATAATATTTAGAGTCACCTACGTCAAGTATTTGTGCTCCACTGAATAGTTCGAAAGAAAGGTTTCCGATTACAAAATCAGTTAAATCTAATGTATAAAGAGGAGAACCGTCAGATCGATTAATTGCAGTTATATGAGTTAAAGTGACGAAATTGTTGTATACTGCCATCTCACCCTCCTCAAATTCGAGTGTAAAAGATTTTTGTGAACCACTACCCTCATGTGACAAGGCTTCAATCGAATCATCAAGATCAAGAAATTGAGTCGCTATACTTTCTATTCTTGCTTCGTCTTGACTGTTTTGAAGGATTGGATATGCCCAAGTAAAAGCAAGAACAATTCCGGTCATGAGAATTGTAAAAATAAGAATAGTAGCAATAACAGGACTTACACCGGAACGGGCTTTTATCAGTTTAAACAAGAATTTTCCTCCGCAAAGTAATTATGGGATAGGGCTTTTTACCTTATAATGATCCTCGAATGCTTAACTGATACGTTGATTGATTTTATATTTTTTTGACTGTTCTCTCAGCAAGTATTTAATCTTTTTTCAGATTTTGAAGGATCTATCAATTACTCTCCCAGCGGGCATTGAGTTAGAAAATCATTGACAATCACTGGCGCGGTGGTCCAGCTATTTATTTGTTCTAATTTGATCCTCATTAGGTGACTTCAAGCCATCTTGTCAAAATTATGGTATCTTGACTTTCTCAGATTATCCGGGTATAAACAGATATATAAGCTCAATTCCTCCTGCACGTATGAAGTATAGAGGAGGAATTTGGCCCTGAAATAGGTGTGATTGACCATTTAAGAGCTTTAGCAGTCCCTTGGGAAGTTATAGCAGTATTACGGAACATTTGAGCCGCACTTCCCCTAGGTCTAAAATGTCAGACAGTCAACCCTCTTATCCTAAATTTTTTTTATGCGGGACATAATGGAAGTAAAGGCGTCCTCTTATTTAAAATTTCTGAATCCCTCTTGTGCACTTTTTTTCTCATTTTGTCATTGTGATTTAATGGACGAGTTCTGAGAATCGTTAACAAAAAATTTAAAAGAATCTTTTGGAGAGGTAATAAGGGTCTTTGTTGACCGTTAATAAAAACACGATCCAAAACACGATAAAAACCAGTCAATTTCCCCTTTACTGTCCTTTTTCCTTTTTTCCTTACAGCCTACCTTACTCAAGGGTTGGGTCCCTTTTTTCCCCTACTTCAAATCCTGCGAACGATACTAGTTTTTGGCCTTTAATTAGGCAAAATTTGTTTTCAGGTGAATTAAAAATTGCCATGTTTTGATTGGATTAAGAAAGTTTTAGTTCTTGGTTCAGGTGCCATTAAAATTGGCGAGGCAGGGGAATTTGATTATTCTGGGAGTCAATCATTGAAAGCTCTCCGAGAAGAGGGAATAAAAACGGTTTTAGTGAATAGTAACGTTGCAACAATTCAAACAGACCCTAAATTAGCAGGAGAAGTCTACCTTTTACCTGTCAACCCATTTTTTGTGGAAGAGGTAATCAAAAAGGAAAAACCAGATGGAATATTGTTGGGCTTTGGTGGCCAAACAGCTTTAAATTGCGGTGTTCAATTAGCACAAGAAGGTGCTTTTGAAAGATATGGGATAGAAATTCTTGGAACTTCAATTGAAGGGATTCAAGCAACTGAGGATAGAGAACTGTTCAAGGAAGTGATGAAAAAAGCAGACATTCCAATCCCTAAAAGTGAAACTGCAACATCTGTTAAGAAAGCACATGAAATTGTAAAGAAGATTGGTTTTCCAACTATGGTCCGAGTTGCTTACAATCTTGGAGGAAAAGGATCTGGAGTGGCTTATAACGAGTTAGAACTTGAGGAAATTGTAAGGAGGGGTCTTGCTCAAAGTATGATAAACCAAGTTCTTATCGAAGAATATTTGGGCAAATGGAAGGAAATTGAATATGAAGTTATGCGTGATTATGAAGACAATTGTATTATTGTGTGCAATATGGAAAACTTTGATCCGATGGGAGTTCACACAGGAGAATCAATCGTCGTGGCACCCTCACAAACATTAACCAATAGGGAATATCACATTCTGAGATCCGCGTCCATTAGAGCTGTCAGAGAAGTAAAAGTGGTAGGAGAATGTAATATTCAATATGCGCTTTCTCCCGTATCCGAAGAATATCGTGCAATTGAAATCAATGCACGGTTATCTCGCTCCTCTGCATTGGCTTCAAAGGCAACGGGATATCCAATTGCTTATGTTGCAGCAAAACTAGCCATTGGATACACACTTCCAGAGCTTTTGAACAAAGTCACAAACATAACAACTGCCTGTTTCGAACCTGCACTGGACTATATTGTAACCAAAATACCGAGATGGGATCTACAGAAGTTTAGTTTTGTGAACAGGCATATTGGTTCACAAATGAAGTCCGTTGGAGAAGTTATGGCAATTGGAAGATGTTTTGAAGAGTCTCTTCAAAAAGCAGTTAGAATGTTGGATATAGGAAAATTAGGAATTGTATGCAATAATAATGAAAAAGAAAATGAAACTTTAGAAGTTATTGAAGAAATACTGACTAGACCCACAGATGAAAGACTCCTCTATATTGTTAAAGCCCTCAAAATGGGATTTTCCACAGAAAAGATATATCAGCTTTCAGGAATAGATCCTTGGTTTGTATATAAGATTAAAAACATCATTGAAATGGAAGATAAGCTCAAAAATATTAAAATAAACTCTGACAAAGAAGTTTTAAGAAGAAGCCTAAAAGAAGCCAAGAGATTGGGATTTTCTGATAAACAAATCGCTGTATGCATGAAGACAAATGATCAAACAATCAGAAGGAAAAGGAAACAGTTAGGAATTATTCCTGTCATCAATCAGATAGATACACTAGCAGCGGAATGGCCCTCCCAAACAAATTATCTTTATCTCACTTATGGTGGAGAAGTCGACGATATATCCTTCGATCCTAAGAAGAAGACAGTAATTGTGCTTGGTGGCGGAACTTATCGCATTGGATCATCCGTGGAATTTGACTGGTGTGTTATGAACATGGTTTGGGCTCTACGAAACTATGGTGTGGATGAAGCAGTTGTAGTAAATTATAATCCTGAAACAGTATCAACTGATTACGATATGAGCGATAGACTATACTTTGAAGAATTATCTTTTGAAAGGGTTTTAGATATCTATGAAAAGGAAAATCCAGAAGGGATAATAGTAAGTGTAGGAGGCCAGATTCCAAATAGTCTTGCAAAAAAATTGGTAAATGCTAAAGTAAGGATTCTTGGAACTTCTGCAGAAAATATAGATAAAGCAGAGGATAGAGCCAAATTTAGTTCACTATTGGATGATCTTGACATAAGTCAGCCACAATGGAGAGAATTAACACGTATCAGAGAAGTGGAAGAGTTTGCTGGAAAAGTGGGATATCCAGTTCTCGTTCGTCCTTCTTATGTTCTTAGTGGCGCTGCAATGAAGGTTGCATATTCACGAAAACAATTAAAAAATTTCTTAGAAGCCGCTGCATCAGTTACTCCTGAACATCCAGTAGTTGTAAGCAAGTTCATTGAAAATGCAAAAGAGATAGAAGTTGACGCAGTTTCAGACGGGGAAGATATACTAATTGGTGCAATAATAGAACATATTGAAAGGGCAGGAGTTCATTCCGGTGATGCAACTATGACTATTCCC
Source organism: Candidatus Sifarchaeum subterraneum (assembly GCA_016292335.1). GTDB lineage: Archaea > Asgardarchaeota > Sifarchaeia > Sifarchaeales > Sifarchaeaceae > Sifarchaeum > Sifarchaeum subterraneum. The sequence continues at coordinate 6,521 of JAECRX010000140.1, forward strand.
CCGCTGACGATCCCTGAGAATATTAAAAAGAAAATCGAAGGATACACAAGAGAGATAGCCAAAAGCTTACAAATAAAAGGTCCCTTCAACATTCAGTATATGGAAAAAGAAGGGAAAGTTTACGTGATAGAATGTAATTTGCGGGCTTCTCGCTCTATGCCCTATGTTTCAAAGACAACAGGGATCAACCTAATGGACGTCAGTGCGGCAGTAATCCTCGGCAGAAAGTTGAAAGAATTGAAGATAAAAATGCCTCCGATCAATTGGTACTGCGTAAAGAGTCCTCAATTTTCATTTATGAGGCTTGACGGGGCAGATCCAATTTTAGGCGTTGAAATGCGCTCTACAGGAGAAGTTGCTGCATTTGGAGATGACTTTTTTGAAGCGTTCATAAAATCTTTAACTGCAGCTGAGTTTATTTTGCCAAATCCGGAAGGAAACGTGTTAATTACTGTTGGAGGGCAAAAATTAAAAAGGGAAATTGCTCCAATAGCAAAAAAGTTAGCTAATATGAAGTTTAGGATATTTGCTACAGAACATACAACAGAATCATTAAAGAAATATGGAATCACCAACGTTGAAACATTATACAAAATTAGTGAGCCACATAGAAAACCAAACATCCTTGATTACCTTGTTGAAAAGAAAATTGACCTTGTTATAAACATACCTTCTTCAATAACCTTGGAAAAATATGTAGGAATGCTAGAAGATGAATATAAAATAAGAAGAAAAGCGGTTGAATTTGGAATCCCTGTTCTAACTGACCTTGAAGCTACAAAAGCCCTAGTAGAATCAATAGAAAAAAGCCTTCATAAAAAACCAACTATTAAGAGCTTGAATGAACTTCATTCAAGCTTACCTTGGACTCACTGGTGAAAAACGCTTGGAAATAATGAGGAAAAAAGAAATGAATAAAGAAAAAGAAGCCGTACTAATATTAGAGGACGGTACAATATTTAAAGGGAAGGGATTTGGAGCTACAAAGAAAATTTCAGGGGAGGTTGTGTTCAATACATCTTTAGTAGGCTATCCTGAGAGTTTGACCGATCCTAGCTATCAAGGACAAATTTTATGTGCAACTTACCCATTAGTTGGAAATTACGGTGTGCCAAATTACGATCAGGTAGATGAATGGGGAATTCCAATCCACTTCGAATCGCTGGGCATTAAAGTTGCAGGCCTTATAATTCATGAATTGTGTGATTTCCCAAGCCACTGGACTTCTAAGAAAACACTTAACCAATGGTTATTGGAAGAAGATATACCGGGCATCTGCAATATTGATACGAGATATCTGACAAGAAAAATTAGAGAAAAAGGTGTGATGCTTGGTATACTCCAAGTATTTAATGATTCAAATGAATATGATATCAAAGAATTATTAAAAGAATCAGATAAGATTCCAGATCCGAACGAAAGAGATTTGGTTGCAGAAGTATCGATTAATAAACCTATTTTTCACAAGAGTAGTGGGAAAAAACGAGTTGTTTTAATTGACTGTGGAGCCAAACTAAATATTGTTCGAAACATCCTTAAAAGAGGATTCAATGTAGTACGAGTACCCTATAATTATTCTTTTGAACAAATTATGTCTCTTGAGCCAATATCGGGGGTAATTATAAGCAATGGTCCAGGAGACCCTGCCATTCTCACAAAAACAATTCAAACGACAAAAGACCTTCTAGAGAACGAGATTCCAGTATTTGGCATATGCCTTGGAAATCAAATCCTAGGGCTCGCTCTTGATTGTTCAACTTATAAATTGAATTATGGCCATAGAGGCAGCAACAAACCAGTCAAAGATATATTCAGCAAAAGATGTTACATTACAACTCAAAATCATGGGTTTGCCATAAAAGAAGAAACAATGAATGAAGAAGCAGAAATTTGGTTTATCAATGCAGATGATAAGACAATTGAAGGGATCAGACATAAAAAGTTGCCAGCCTTCTCATTTCAGGCACATCCTGAGGCTTCACCGGGACCCTACGACTGCGAATTTTTATTTGATCTTTTTGTCAAGATGATGGAGAAAAGAGAACCTGTTGCAAAATTATTTTAATTTCTTTAAACTACCAAAAAAACGGTACTTTTTCCCTGCGAACAGAAAAGATTAGATAGGGGAGGAGATATTTGCTTTTTGCTACACCTCATATCTCGATTTTCGAAGAATGTAGATCCTTTCATCCAGATAATTTTTTCTGCAATCAACCCAAAAATAAATATTCTGGAGTTCAAAGAATCATCTAGATTGCGGGGTATCCCTAATGGCTCATTTTTTCTCGGAGAGTTAAGGTTTTTATGAAATCTGCTTTATCTTCGAACTTGTTCAACTCGTCTTTTCGAATAATTGGTACCCCCAATTTTCTTGACAGGTAGTCTGGGTTTATTTGTTTATTTTCCAAAACGAACATGGACATTTTTTTAATAACATCAGATAGGCTTCTAATCATTTTTATCCTATATTCTATGTTTTTTTCCTTAGTAGAGCCCAATCCAGTTATCACAATGTTTTTTCTGGTAAATTCTTGCTTTCTCTTTTCTGCAGTTATTGCGTCAAACGGAACTAATTTGGTCCATAATACGCTGAAGCCTAAATCTATTAGGTAATCTCTTACCGATTTTTCAAGTTCAGACATACTTGTGGATTGATGCCACTTTTCTTCTTCCATTTCCAAGTCTTCTGATTTTGAAAATTGAAAAATGGGGATTGGTCTTGCTAGTGGAGAGTCCAGAACTTTTTCTAATTTGATAAGGGTTTCGAGAGTACAATCCATTTTTCCGCGTTCATACTCGTAAATGGCACCTCTAGAAATACTTGCTTCTTTTGCCAGTTGCCCAAGAGAGAGTTTTCGTTTTTCTCTAATTTCTTTAAGTTTTTCACCTGAAATTTGAACGTAATATCCTCCACGTGATACATAGACGAGCGGAAGAAATCCACTAACAATCTCTTTTAGAGTTTGCAGATTTACTGCATGGATGCCATGTCTTTCATGAACAACGCCATCTTCAATTTTATCTCGTCTAGTTCTCTCGCCAATAATCATAGGTGATCCAGAGATGATCATGGAAATAAGACGAAGCATTTTTGCATGTCTATCTTTTAAACTATCAATATTTATTAATACCTTTATTAAAAAGGTCAAATCATTCGAACCGCCTCTGGCAGTTAAGTTAAAGCAGGAACCTGTTCCTAATTGTTCAGAAATAGTATAACCTGCTTGGCTAAGCACGTGGCAACAGTTTTCTAATAACTCCCAACGATTTTTAAACGAATCCGTTTGTACACTTGACAATTGGATCACCAAAACGTGCAGGTGGTGAGATGAAATCCATATTTGGAAATAAATTTTTGGCCCTTTTTTTAACTTCACAGACTCTTTTTTTTGAGTGGCAGAAAGGTCTGTTTAAATATTTGGAATTTGATTACAACCTTTTGCAAAACTTTTTAATGGAAGTATTTCTGTTTTAATATTTTCGGCCATTCCTTTATAAAGGGATTCCTTTCTGCTCACTGCTTGATTCGATTGATCATTCTATAACATGCATATTTTTCCCATCTTCGGTTTTTTTCTGTTTTTTGAGCCAAAAAGGGGAGTGACCACTCACTCTGATCCATGTTGCCTCTAATTGGCACTAAACTTATGGAGAAAAAGAACATAAAATTATTAAAAAATTAAAAAGAAAGGGCACTAAAAACAGCTTTTTAAAGAATTAGAAACTTCTTTTTTTCCATGAAGGTCCTTCTCGATTAACTGACTCAAACTCTTTAGGTAGATTTGCTGCAAAACCTATTACAAATGATGACTTGAATTTTTTTCTTAAATCACGAATATGATGCCAATAAAGGTTTGTTTCGTTTTTTTCTTCAAAAGCATAGTTTTGAAAAGGCTTTTCAGTTATCCCTAATATCTTTTTTATTGTAAAAGCCTGTAAAGGTCCTCCTCCAATGGTAAATATCCCTTTCCCAAAATCGAGTCTCCTAATTAAAATAAAGGGGAGTGTTATTTTTTTGTGAAATTCTGTTGGAATTATTTCCACTAATTTTTTGAGTTCATCTTTCTCAAAATAAATGCGACTTCCATCTCGTGTAATGACTGATGGTTCCTCTTCCATCAAAAGCTTAGCTAGTGATTTTGTAGCTTTAGGTAAGTGAGCATTAATTTTTTCAATGTCCATTTTCCATAGCAATTTCAGATAGCGATCAATTGCCATTTTATTAGTTACTCTCCGATAGATGGTGTTGATTTCAGTAATTTATCTAAAGTTTTGCAATTACTAGGGCATGTGATTTGTCAAATGGTTCTAAGTGCATTTTTGTTATAATTTTGAATCCATAATCCTTTAATACATCAATTTCGGTCTTGTAGACTTCTTTTGGTTTTTTTGTTACATCGATACTTCTTGATTTTATTGCGAGGATACCCCATCCATCTTTTAGGAAGATTGAAGCATTATCGATCATGATAGCAGCTTGATAAGGTTGAGCAACGTCTTGGTAGATGATATCTACTTGCTCAACTAGCATTCTATAATTTACTGGATTTCTTGCATCAGCAAGAATAGGCATCATATTTTCACGAGTTTCACAAACTTTTACAAGTTCTCTTGCAACTCTAGAAGAGAACTCAACACAGTAAACAAAACCCCTCTCTCCTACGATGTCTGAAACATGACTTGCAGTGGTTCCAGAAGCCGCACCCAAGTATAATACTTTGCTTCCAGGGGTGATAGGATTTACGTTTATACCTTTTTTTATTGCTGCCGCCAGTTTGCTCCGATATGAATTCCATAAACGATATTCTTCTAGTTCATATTCGATTAATTTTTCACCATAAACTTTTTTCCCTGGCGCTAAGTTTTTTGTCGCTAATATTTCAGAACCAGTCACTGTAGTGACCCAAAATACTCCAGGGAATTTCGCATGTTTCTTAAAAACAGACATTGCCAAATCAGCCTATTTTTTCTTTTCTTTTTTCTTTCTTCTCTTGGAGGTTTTGGTCTCCCTTTTTGGCTTCTTTTTTGGTGGAGGTTCTTTGTATTTCTCTCGTATTTGGTTAATTTTTGTCTCCAAATCTTCTTTCAATTCGTCTGCAATATATTCGCCTGAGAAAGCATCAACCCTTGCTGCGATAGAAAGCTTTCCGGATACTGCTCTTGCAATTTTTCCTCTTTGCCATCTAGGAGAACGATGTATTTCTGGATGTTGGTAAATAATTCCATGTTTTGGGGGATTTGATCCATCTTTTAATGACCTAAATAATGCTTTTTCAGCTCCCAAGACTTGTACAGTACTTGCTGGAAACCTTGCAAGTTCATATATTCCTCCTGCCAGCCTTATTAATCGTGCTCCAAGCATTGATCCAACAAGTCCTTTGATATTTGGACCGATTTCGGTCATTGCTTCATCTATGTATTCTTCAATAGTTCTGCGAATTTGAAATAAATCATTTATTACGTTTGCAAAGATAGAAATTGGTCGGATATCTTCTTCATTGATCTTTGCCCCCATAGACGATTTAACCTCTTGAACTATTTCTTCGGCCTTATTTTTTTGTAAGACTGAGACTTCGATAATATTTTCCAAATTAAATTTTTCCTTCAGTCCAATTTTACTAATGAGTTGTGCAAAAGTTTGATGAGATGAAATTAATCGATTTAATTCTGGAAAGTGAAGTCCATACCATTCTCTAATTCTGTTAGAAAAAAGGTTAAGAGTTTTATCTATATCATCTAAAGCTTCGATTGCCTGTGCAATTAGTTTATCACGTTTCTCAGATTCCTTTTTAATCTTCCTCCGTGCAAGAAATATTCCAACCGAATTTAACCATGAAAAGTATTCCTCTATATTTGAAACAAACCCCAATTCTACAGCTAAATCAGGTAATTTGGACCTAAAAATTTCTCCTACTTTACTTGAGAATTTTTCTGTTACCTTGAATTCATATTTCTCACGTATCGCTTTGCCAATCCTTTTATCTTCGATTATAACCTCAGAAATATCCTTATCTGCTAATTTTGTCATCATTTTCTCATAATCCTTAATAAATTCACCATTTTGTATTCTGCCCATTTTATCTGCAACTTTTTCTGCATTCTTATCAAACATGATTGAATCAATAATATTACCATTCTTATCTAAACTCAAAATGCCAAAAACACTTTCGAAAATATAACATTCCAATAAATTAACCCCCTGTGTGATAAAAGAAATCATCAGAATTTGTTCTTATGGCTCTCGGATTAAAATGCGTCCGTGTCGCAATATATCCTTCTTTTCTTAATTTTTTTATGACACTTCTAATGGGAGGAATTGGCTCTTTCAGCTTTTTATAATATTTGTGAAGATCAATATAGGTTGGCGGTCCTTGCAATTCTTCATGTATCAGTTCAAGTATTTTTTTGACACGACGTTTAGTTCTAAGTTTTTTCTCGGATAATTCATTAATTATTTTTTCTACAAATTCTTTATCAAAAATTTCCCCAAGCCAAAGTGGACCTGCGGTATCTAAGTTATGACCACAATTACTGCATTCTCTTGGAATTTTGCTAATTATTCCTTGATTTAGGGTTCTATATCCACATTTAAAACAATGTGAAATATATCCAATTTTTTTTATACTCCTATCTGCCTTTTTTTTGCCAATGTTAGTCATTGCAAATATTCGAATGTAATGATTGGTGCTATGACAAAAACAAATGCTAATCGCTAGGCCATGCCTCGCTGCAATCCTAGCTAGGGCTCCAGCAAGTATTCTTACACCAATTTCATGACAATATTCAGTTCTTAATGAATAGGCCCCATATTTACGGGCACAAGTTTCAGGGAATAAGCCACACAAAGGAGGCATATCCGTAGCTGTTATTGCAAGCAATCCATTTTTTCCACTCACTGCCCTTACTGCAGAGTCTAAAAATGGCGCGGGAGAACCAAATGGGTCAATATCAATGACATTAAATCTTTTTCCTCTTTTGGCGTGTTCAGATAAAATAAGATTGGCATCTTTATGTTCAACAAATACTTTTTCTTCTAATTTATTGATTTTTATATTTTTTTGGGTAAGTTTTACGGCAACACTATTTATATCACTTAAAATGACTCTTTTTACCTGTTCAACTTCATTCGCATAGCGTGTTCCCCGTATACCAGAACCTGTCAGAGGTTCACATATACTAATTTCTTTTTCGATAATTTTCTGATAAGCTTGAATAGCAATGATGGAAATATCCCTTGAAAACTCCATAACTGGATTATAAAAGACAATCATAGACGATGGAGAAGAGTCTCCGGTGTCAGGAACAAAAAAGTGTGTAATCCCTTCTATAACCTTTTTTAGTGGGAATTTGAACAACATACAAACCTTTTTGCAACTGATTCTTTTAATTCATGGATCACCAAGCTATTCTTTTATGTTCCAGATCATCGAGAATGAAAATAGTTTTTAATAATACGTGAACCACCTCTTACATAAAGATAGGGGGTTCCTACAGGGACTAATATCCCTGTTTGCCGTAAATTATTAAAAAAATGTTGATTATCCTTCCACTTGGCATTTTTTGATAGATGATACATTATAATATTGATTAAACTATTTTAGCTTAGTGATCGAAATATATCCCGATTTGTTCATACACGAGGAGGAAATATCGTTATTCAGGACTAGAATTTAATCAAAATTGTTAGAAAGATGAGATTGCAACTTCTCGTATATCTGCAGGGGAAATAAAATATCTGATGACGTGAGAGGAGGCATCACTTTTAAAAAAGCCTCGGATATTCGCAATATTTTTTGGAGGGGTATAAATTTTGCTTAAACATCTTCTTCCTTCTAACCTTATTATTAACACGAATTTTTTATTAATATACTTGACATGAATTAAATAAACGGATCCAAAGATCTTTTTTGAGAGGTTTATTGACATCTCTATGACACAAACGGTTTCCATCGAAGTATTTTTTATTTCACTGCCTTCTGTGATTATATCGTTTAAGGATATCGCTATTTCATCTAATATTTTCTCCAATTTTTCATCAATACCTTTTACTTCAAAGTAATTGATTGTTTGAAATGAAACTTGAATAAATGCAATGCATATCATAAACCCGATAGAGAGACATAGTAAATATTCAATTAGATCGGACATTTTCAGAGTATTCCCATCATTTCTAAGGAACTTCTGTGCAAATGATATTAAAACTCCACTTAGCATTCGTTGTGTTTAAAAGTAAAAAAAGAAGGAAGGTAGAGGGGTTGTTGAATCGTTCAATCTGAAAAAATCAATAATTTTTTCAAGAAA